>CALDHF010000001.1 GCA_937941595.1 uncultured Acaryochloris sp.
ATTGAGGCGAGCCTGGGCTGAGACCAGTTCAGGGGATTGGACGGCCTGCAGGCGATTGGCGACGGCCTGGGCTTCTTGTAAGCTGCGCTGTGCCGTTTGCAGCACCAACTGCTTCTGATCCCGTTCTGAGGCAGAGATGGCACCCTGCTGAAATAGGGATTGATAGCGTTTAAATTCGGCCTGGGCATTGTCCCTTTCGGCACTGAGGCGGGCGATAGCGGCAGCCTGGGTTGTCATTTCGCCTTGTCTTTGGGCATCTAAGCGGGCAATCTCAGCCCGTTGGGCAGCGATTTCGCCTTGCTTCGCCCCGGCTTTGGTTCTGGCTAGCTCTGCTTCTGCGACCCGCACCTGTTCTTGAGCCGTGAGTAAATCTGCTTGTAGGCGATCACGACTATCAAGAACAGCGATGACTTGACCTGCCGCAACGGTGTTGCCTTCTTTGACGAGGAGTTGGGCAATCCGATTGCCTTCTGAACTCCCAGGTGCCGAGACCCGGACGAGTTCTCCCTGAGGTTCTAGTCGGCCCAGGGCGGTGACGGTTTTAATGACGACGGGGGCAGGTGGTGCCGAGGGTGTTCCGGTGGATCGACCATATTGGCGTAAGGCCCACACGGAGGCGCTGCCAATGGTGAGGGTGGCTGCGATCGCAACCAGTATTGTTCTTTTGAGGGGCCATTGGAAACGGGATTCTGGAGCCACACTATTTGAGACCATTGTCTGTCTCCTCGAAGTATAACTAAACTGTTTAGTTTAGATCTGATATCATTAGACTAAACCGATTAGTTTAGTTTTGTCAAATCTCGTCCACCACGGCCCTTTGGCCAGAAAAACCGCTCAAATCGGTTCAGTCTGATTTAGTATTGGCCCTATACTGCCATTGACCCCAAATGGAACAAACCAACGCCCAAACGTCAGAACGTCAGCTCTCTGCCAGTAAACGCAGTGCCATTTTGTCCGGTGCGATGCAAGAGTTTTTGGCTCAAGGCTATGCTGCCACCACCATGGATCGGGTAGCTTCAGCTGCAAAGGTCTCTAAAGCCACGGTCTATAGCCACTTTCAGGATAAAGAAGGGCTATTCATGGCCCTGGTTCAGCAATTACAAGAGAAGAAATTTCAGGCCGTGTATGGAACACCAGAGGGGCAACGGTTGCAAGGGCCACCTCGGGAAGTGCTGCACCATCTGGCGAGCACGATGCTAGAAAATATTATTGAGGATAAACCCTTTCAAGCCTTCATGCGACTGATCATTGGCGAGTCAGGCCGTTTCCCGGAGTTAGCGCGGGCTTTCAGTCACCATACTCCTCGCTGTTTTCTATCATTGCTGAAAGAGTATCTGGGAACACAGTCAGGCTTAAAACTAGCCGATCCAGAGGCAACTGCTCGGATTTTTATTGGCAGTCTGGTTCACTATGTGATTTTTCAAGAGCTGCTCTACGCCAAGGAAGTCGTGCCCTTTGAACGCGAGCGGATGGTCACAGGATTGGTTGATCTAATCATCAATGGCTCTAAATAGATGCTTGCTAGTCCTGCCAATGTTTTGAGGAGGCTGACCAAAACTTGATCTTAACCACTGCTGATCATGGCGTCGGGTTTAGGCATCGTGCCGAGATTGACCTTGTCGAGGATTTGAAACATAGACCCTATCTTACCTAAGCTGAGCTGCTCACCTCATTCAGATTAAGTCAGAATCTTGCCGAGTTTTTAACTTTCTCCGTTCAAAATATCTACGAAAAGAGTTTTCCCTGTCACTAGCCCATGCTCATGAAGTTGGGCTGGTGTCTCCTGGAAAACTCGATGCAGATTTCTGGGTATGTATGTCTTTTAAGCGGCGAAAGTTTCTCTCTCTAGTCAGTCTGTCTGGCTTGGGGGTTGGCGTTCTGCATCATCGGGCTCAATCCCAGGATCTAATGCAGGAAAGTTGGGATAGAACAACTCATATACCTGATTCAACCTCACCTCACCTGCGATTCGTCGCATTAGGGGATGTGGGGACAGGAAAACGGCCTCAGTTTAAGGTTTCTCAATCCATGGTGGAGTACTGCCAGCAATATCCCTTCTCCCTGGTCTTGCTGATGGGCGATAACATCTACAACTCAGGAGATATTCACAAGGTCAAGAGCGTATTTGAACAGCCCTATAAAGCTTTGCTGCAGACTGGTGTGACGTTTCATGCCGTTTTAGGCAATCATGATATTCGAGCCAACCAGGGTGAGGATCAGATTCGCTATTCTGGGTACAACATGCTGGGGCGTTACTATACCTTCGGAGATGAATTCGCCCAATTCTTGGCGCTAGATACTAATCCCGGCCATCATTGGCCCGCCCAACTAGAATGGCTCGAACAAACGTTGTCCCGTTCTCAAGCTGTCTGGAAAATTGTGTTGGGACACCACAATATCTATTCTTCAGGTTGGCATAGCGTACTTCAACGCTTTGTTGAATCATGGGGGCCATTGGTGGGGCGTGGGCCTAGCCATCCAATGCTTTTAAAGCAGCTTCCTCAGTTGTTTACCCGATATGGTGTACAGCTGTATGTTAATGGTCATGAACACCATTACGAACGGACTCAATCTATTCGTGGCACCACCTATCTAACCTGTGGCATTGGTGGGGCAAAGTTACGGCCTTGCCATTCATCCCCTTGGACAGCATTTGCAACTTCACAGTTTGGGTTTGCGGCCATTGATGTTTTCAAAGATAGGCTGAGCATTCAAGGTATTGGTGTTGATGGCAACTGCTTTGATCAAGGAACAGTGTCGCGAGAAGGCGCATCTCAGTCAGCTCTTATATCCCAGTCGCCGATCCTCTAATAATGGAGTCATTCAGCCTCAGCGCTATGGAGAGCAGTCATAAAGAGGGAGCTGCACAGACAAACAACTCCCTTGTGTCCATTCACTATCCACAGCGATGTTTCCCTTATGAAGTTGGACAATACGACGAGCAATGGCTAGCCCTAAGCCACATCCTGCTGTCTGATAGGACCGGGCAGTGTCCGCTTGCCAAAATCTGTCAAAGATTTTCTCCCTATGCTCCGCTTTAATCCCAATGCCCGTGTCTTGAACTTGAATCAGGATAGATTGTCCTACTCTGGTACTCCTGATTGTTACGGTTCCTCCATCTGGGATGTATCGCAAGGCATTATCCAGCAGGTTGGCAAACACTTGTCGAAGCTGATCCTCATGGCCCAAGACCCAAGTGGGGTCTGCTAACTGAGTGGTCAGGGTAATGCCTTTAGATTGAGCTTGGTGTTGGTAACGCTGACTCAGCTCCTCTAAGGTATGCAGCAGGTCAGTAGGAGTTTGATGCTGTTCTGAAAACTGGTCGAGTCGGGCTAATTGCAGCAGTGATGCTGTTAAGGCAGTCATCTGAT
>CALDHF010000002.1 GCA_937941595.1 uncultured Acaryochloris sp.
AGCCCACGGAAACTTGCAATGCCGCTAGAAAAGCTAGGGTCACCAAGATACCGACATCAATGAGTTTATCCACCAAGATGATGGCTGTTGCTTCGGCTGCATCTATTTTTCGACCCTTGGCATCTTTATCTTTGCGAAGCAGGGCGATTTTTACCGCATGTCCTGCTTGGCTGAGGACAAAATTTCCAATAAATTGCCCTGACACATAGGTCTTGGCAGCTTGACTCCAACGCACCCCCGCAGCTTGAGGACAGAGCACCCAGAGGCGAGAAATTTGAAAGGTCATTTGCACAAGAGTGACCCCTAACATCAGGAATAGGGATTGGATGCTGAACCGCTGGAAAGCTTCTAGCAGGTCACGACCTTGAAGATTGATTTTTTGAAAGAGAAAAACAAGTCCTATCCCCAGGCCGAATAGCAAAAAGAGACGAACAAACGTTTTCCGTTGCCAAAGCTGTTTCATCGGTTTAGGGGATGATCAGATTGGGGGGCATGGGTTCGCTTCAGTAACAGATGCTCTAAAAACTGCATGGTTGGTCTCCTTCACCATTGATAGGGGTTCATGCTCTAGGCTGAGGTTCTTTTCGTCATATCTAATCGCAATATTGACGTTGTTTTGGTTAGGGCTATTATTGATATTGGCAGTGACTCTACACTCCTATGACTAAAGGGGGGAACCTAACGGTCAACATGACTATCAAAAGATAAATGAATTTGTGAGAAATACCCCCATAGTTTGAATTAACCAAA
Source organism: uncultured Acaryochloris sp. (assembly GCA_937941595.1). Classification (GTDB taxonomy): domain Bacteria; phylum Cyanobacteriota; class Cyanobacteriia; order Thermosynechococcales; family Thermosynechococcaceae; genus Acaryochloris. Next base: position 751 of record CALDHF010000002.1, read on the forward strand.
TTCCACATACTGTCAGTAGGGAAGGGTTGTTTGGGGCATGATTTTCCAAAGACATTAGACTTTCTAATATTAATCAATCCTATTTGTCAGTGTTTATTATCCCCTTGGAGCGGTTATTTGTCTTGAAACCTGGGCCTGGGAACAACGACATTAGGCAGTAAAGACCTGCACGTTTTGCTCAGCAAATACGGCTGATCATGATCAATCAATGGGGGTAAACTACCGCTAGTATGGTCTCCCAAAAAGCTATTCCCTAAGTGGATATGCAACAAAATTGACCGTCACAGTTAATGGGCAGTTCTGTCCTGCTGGAGGGAATTAGGGACTCCTATTACACCCTACGATTGCTCAAAGATTGGCGATTGTGGGCCAGCATACTTGAAGTCTAAAGCATCCCTCCACTACAGTAATGTGATGCAGATCCGCCCTGGGAGTGATATGAGTCCTGGCGGGTTAATGTACTCAAATTTAGGATTTTGCTGTTGCGGTGTTCGACTCTATGACCCATCCTTCGACGCTGGTAGATTTACTCCGAGAGCGGTCTCAGCTCCAGTCTGACCTGACGGCCTATACATTTTTGGCAGACGGCAAAAATGAATCGGGGACCCTGACCTACGAGACTTTGGACCGGCAAGCCCGTGCGATCGCAGCTGCAATACAAGCCTTAACGGCCCAAGGCACCAATGTACAGGTGGTCTACCCCTACGATTCTGGGTTGGAATTTATTGCGGCATTTTTTGGGTGTCTGTATGCCGGAGTGGTGGCAGTCACGGATAATCCCCCCCGGAAACCAGCGGCCATTGCCAAACTCCAGGTCCGGGCCAAAGCCTCAGAAGCCACGGTACTTATCTCAACCGCAGGCTTTCTGGCCTATCTAAAATCGAAGCTACAGCAAGATGCCGATTTAGCCCCTCATCTCAACCAACTCACCTGGCTAGCGACGGATCAGGTCTCTATGGATCAAGCGGCTGACTGGGTACAGCCCCAGTTGCAAAGTGATACCCTCGCCTTTTTGCAATATACCTCTGGGTCTACAGGCAATCCCAAAGGGGTGATGGTCACCCACGGCAACATGATCCATAACTCCAAGGTAATTTATGAGGGCTTTGGTCATTCCGACCAGAGTCAGGGCGTGATTTGGCTGCCCCTATTTCATGATATGGGCCTTGTGGGTGGGGTATTACAACCTCTATTTGGGGGCTTCCCCGTCACCCTGATGTCTCCCATTGCCCTGATCCAAAAGCCCCTTTACTGGCTAGAGGCCGTCTCTAAATATGGAGCCACCACCAGTGGCGGCCCTAATTTTGCCTATGATTTGCTGTGCCAAAAAGTGAAGCCACAGCAGCTCAAAAACCTGGATTTAAGTCAGTGGGAAGTCGCCTTCTCGGGGGCGGAACCGATCAAAGCTGACACCCTGGATCGGTTTGTGGAGATGTTTGGGCCTTGTGGTTTTCGACGCGAAGCCTTTTACCCCTGTTACGGCATGGCCGAAACCACCCTGTTTGTCTCTGGCGGCCTCAAGTCTGAACCTCCGATTATTCGCCACCTGGATAGTGCAGCTTTAGCAGAGAACAAGGTGGTACCCGTGGAGCCAGACTCAGAGAAAGCCCAAGCGATTGTGGGCTGTGGACGGATGTGGTTGGGCGATCAGGTTGCGATCGCAAATCCTGATACCCGCACCCAATGTGCCGCAAATGAAGTAGGCGAAATCTGGGTATCCGGTCCTGGTATTGGATTAGGCTATTGGCACCAGCCCGAACTCACCGCTGAAACCTTTCAAGCTCACCTCGCTGATACGGGCGCAGGCCCATTTCTCCGCACTGGCGATCTAGGGTTTGTGGACGAGGGTGAAATCTACATCACAGGTCGCATCAAAGACTTAATGATTCTATGGGGCCGTAATCAGTATCCCCAGCTCATTGAACAAACCGTTGAGAAATGCCATCCTTCTCTGCGGCCTAACCACGGTGCCGCCTTCTCTATTCCCATGAATGGGGAAGAACACCTGGTGATTGTTCACGAAGTAGAACGAAACTATTTCCGACGCTTACCCGTCGAAGAAGTCATTGGTGCCATTCGGGTAGCCATTGCCGAAGATCATATGGCTGAAGTCTATGCCATTGTTCTCCTCAAACCAGGGGCCATCCCCAAAACCTCTAGCGGCAAGATCCAGCGTCAGGCTTGCCGGACTCAATTTTTAGAGAATACCTTCAAACCGATTGCCGAGTGGACATTGGAAACCCAAGGCAATATCTCAGATCTCATGAACCCCATGGCTGCCAATCAGCCCTGAGTATCGTGTTCTCCTATTTAGCCCCCTTTTTCTATTCCTTGGATACCTGATGATCCGGGCTGTCAGACCCGGACACTTTATTGACCCTATGGACTAGTGCCATGAGTACATCACGTCAACAGTGCGACGGTGGACCGATCAACTATCGACAACGCCTGATCACACACGGCGAAAAGCTGCTGCGTCGCCTGGAAGGACTGCTTGAAACCCATTCCTTAGTGGGGAATGCCCCCTTTATCGACCCTCAACACTTTCCCTGGATTAGCCATCTGGAAGCCAACGGCCAGACCATTGCCACCGAACTCGATCATATCCTCCAATATCAGGATGAGCTGCCTAACTTTCAGGATCTATCCCCCGATCAATACCACCTGACCCAGGATAATCGCTGGAAAACCTTCTTTTTCTATGCTTTCGGTGTCAAGGCGGCCCAAAACTGTGATCGTTGCCCCCAAACGAGCCAGATGCTAGCCGCTATCCCCGGCATGAAGACGGCTTTTTTCTCCATCCTCCTCCCTCATAAGCATATTCCTGAGCATTGTGGGGTGTACAAAGGTGTGGTGCGGTACCATCTAGCCCTGAAAGTTCCCCAGCCTGCCACGCAATGTCGCTTACGAGTGGGAGACCAAATCCGTCATTGGCAGCAGGGGCAGGGCTTGGTCTTCGACGATCGATTCCCCCATGAAGTCTGGAACGATAGCGATGAGGTTCGGGTCGTATTGATTGTAGATGTGGTCCGCCCCTTAAAATTGCCCGTCTCTATCCTCAACCAGACGATTATTCGTTTAATTTCCTGGTCTCCCTTTGTGCAGGACGCTAAAAAACTCCAGACCCAGTGGGAACAGCGCCTAGAAACGATGATGACCTCCCGCTAAATGCTGACCTCCCGCGCAATTAGACTTGTGAATCCATGACTATACTCAACCCAGTAGTGAAAAACAGTCCCGTGAAAGCCTTCTTCGAAACTTTAATGCGTAAGCATATTGGGGGTTTGGTTTCGCGCTCCTCCCTGGTGGGTCACCACACTTTTTTTGACCCTAACCTGTTCAGTTGGGTCCCGGCTTTAGAACAGAATTGGCAGCTTATTCGTCAAGAATTAGAGCATGTCA
>CALDHF010000003.1 GCA_937941595.1 uncultured Acaryochloris sp.
AAGGTCCAGCCAATAGATTCTAAGACTCGAAGGAAAAGGGGCATGGGTACACAGCTAGATTGATCATCCTTATCAAAACATGCTTGATAGGTCCTGACAACTTTTCAAGGGGCAAGTTGGATAGACCTCGCTTGGGGCTTGGTTAAGGGCGTATGGAGGCTGCACTCTATCTCGTCTTTATGAATAGCGATAGTCCTTTTGTCGAGTGCTAACGACAGCGATCGCAATGTCCACACCGGAAGTTTACGGCATCTTGCCTAAATCCGAACTGCTGCAAGATAAATTGCCAACGGCATTGACGGGTATTAATATACGCTGCTATAGCGCTGGTTTGATCAGATTGAGAGGGACAAGGTAGAAAGGTGCCAGCACCATGAATACGGAAATGGAATGGATCCTCCCAGGTGAGGTGACCAGCTTGGTGGAGGAGGGCTAAAGCGATTGGGGCTTGGGGAAATCTCTGTTCTAGGTCGTCGATATGGCCTTGTGCAGGGAATTGTGAGACCAATCTCTGGGCAGACTGCTGTTGAGTTTTTATCTGTTTGATAAAGTAGTGCCGCATTTGCCGATCCTGGGGATCTAGCCATCCTGTCGGTTCACTGACTAGAAGTAGGGTTTGCGATCGCAAGTCGTCTCGCCCTGCCCGACCCACCTCTTGTAGATAAGCACTCAAGGTTAAAGGGGGCTGGTAATGCGCCACCCACCTAACGTTTGGCTTATCAATCCCCATACCAAACGCACTCGTACAAATCACAAAACGGCGATCCCCAGTTAACCACTGTGTTTCAATATGACGGCGTTCACGGGAACTCAAACCGGCATGGTAAGCAACCGTTGGCTGATTCTGTTGACATAGCCACGTGGCCAAACCCTCACTTAGCCGCCGACTAGAGGTATAAACTAACCCGGATGTTTGCCCTTGAGATTGGATAAAACGCAAGAGTTTCTGCCGTCTGCATGCAGATGTCCAGGCGATCTCAACCTTTAAATCCAGATTTTGGCGGTAGGGACTCCCCCTCAAAACCCGGGGATTGTGGAGCTGAAGCACAGATTGAATCTCTGCCTGAACCGATGGATTAGCCGTAGCCGTATATGCTGCAATCGTTATGGGACAAGAGTTTTCTCTAGCGTTCTGGATTCGCGATAACGCAGGACGAATTGCCCCCAATCGTCGATATATAGGGCGAAAACTGCTTCCCCATTGCTCGATACAGTGGGCCTCATCTACGATCAAATTGCGGATGAATAGGTGGGGGGAACAGAGTCGTTCCCAAACGGGCTTACTGATCAGAGATTCTGGAGATAGATATAATAGGCGTAATTGCTGTTTCTCCAACTGCCGAAGTGTTTGCCGACGTTGTTGAGAAGTGAGCTGGCTGTGAATTGTCGATGCCGGGAGGTGGCGTTTTCGAAGAGACTGGACCTGATTTTCCATCAGAGCCACTAAAGGAGAGACTACAAGGGTGAGACCGGGTTGCAAGAGGGCTGGGAGTTGGAAACAAATCGATTTGCCCGATCCCGTTGGTAGCATCACTAATGTGTCTTGATGTCTGAGCAAGCTAGTGATCGCTTCGCCTTGCACAGGTCGAAAGTGATCATATCCCCAAAACTTTTGTAGTCCTGTAATCGCCTGCTTCCAGGCTGAAGAGTCGTTGGCCATGGCATTTAGGAAACTTTCTGAGGAAAAGCAAAGTCCTCAAAGTTAATGCCATTATCGATGTAATCAACTACAGATAGGGGGAAGGATGATGCCAACTCCCCGGTTATTTGCCTCTCACGCTGCTGTCCAATCGTGTTCCCAGCATTAGCTATCACTGTTATTTAGTACTCGTTCAATATGTCTGCGAAATTCTCAGTTCAAAAGTCCGCTACCTATCTATCCCTAATCTTAGTCGGTTCCATGGGAACGCTTTTGGGAACACAGGTGTTCACTAGAAACAGCTTTTTGCCTCAGCCTAGTGTGGCGCAACTCCCTACAAAACTACCTGGGCAGACGGATACTAATTTCATTGCTCGTGCCGTTGAAAAAGTAGGACCAGCCGTGGTTCGGATTGACTCTTCGCGCACCGTGCAGCGGCGGCGATCTGCTATGTTTGACGATCCCTTTTTTCGCGAATTTTTTGGTCGTGATGTGCCCAAGTCTCGGACTCGAGTCCAAAGAGGAACCGGGTCTGGGTTCATCATCAGTGACGATGGCTTGGTTTTGACCAATGCCCATGTCGTGAATGGCGCGGATAAAGTCACCGTTGTCTTGAAGGATGGTCGCAGCTTTGAAGGCACGGTGATGGGGGAAGATTCCCTGACCGATGTTGCAGTGATTAAAATTAAAGCGACGGAGTTGCCGGCCGTGAAAATGGGTAAATCTGATGACTTACAACCCGGGGAGTGGGCCATCGCCATTGGTAATCCCTTAGGCTTGGATAATACTGTCACTGCTGGCATCATTAGCGCTACGGGCCGTACCAGCAATGATGTGGGCGTTCCTGATAAACGGGTTGGTTTTATTCAAACCGATGCTGCTATCAACCCTGGCAATTCGGGAGGTCCCTTACTGAACCAATCAGGAGAAGTTATTGGCATGAACACCGCGATTATTGGCGGTGCTCAAGGCTTAGGATTTGCCATTCCTATTAAAACGGCCCAGCGTATTGCAGATCAATTGATTGCCAAGGGCAAAGTCGATCATCCCTTTTTGGGCATCCGCATGGCCGGTCTAACGCCAGATCTCAAAGAAAGAATTAATAGCAGTCCCGATGTAGATTTCAAAATTAATGAAGATAAAGGGGTGTTGATCTTTGAAGTGATTCCCAAATCCCCTGCCTCTAAGGCTGGATTGCGTTCAGGCGACATCATTTATGAAATTGATGGCAAATCAATTACCAAAGCCAGTCAGGTACAGCAAAAGGTAGATATGACGTCCTTGGGAAATTCTCTCAAATTGGGTATTCGTCGCCAGGGTAAGCAAATGACGATTGCCGTTACACCTGCTCCCCTGCCAGAGCAATTGAGTCAGAATAAATAGGAGCAAGGTTTTGGGTTTGGGCAGAACCCTGCCCCTGACTTCTTTCCAAGAATGTGGTTCTGGTGGCAATGGCTGTTTATAGCCATTGCCACTGGCTGAATTTGGCGGCCTGCCCATGTTTTTGGCCTTTTCTGTCCAGCACATCCCAAATTTCTGCATTACTAATCAGAAATCGCTTGCCTGTCTTCGATATCCTGACGCCAGTGTAATTTTGGATGTAGCCTTGTTGGGCGGCTTGGTTTAATAATTGGCTACGAGCCTGGCGCTCATAGGCTTCGGCTGTTAATCGAGAGGGCATGTGAATCAGGTCATGCCAGGTCATTTCCCACAGACTCAACGTTTGTTGATTGCCATAGTTGAGAACGGGGTCAGCTTCTATACCATGAGATAACAAAGCATAAGGAGCATGAAATAAGGCTTCAGCGATCTGTTCTGCGGAGGGTAGAGATGGACAAAGAGGTTGCCCGGTCCAATGCTGAAAGCTATGCATCAGCCGCAAACTATGACGAATTATGTCGGCGTCCTGCCAAGGAGAAGACGTCAAACTCATAACTAATCAACTCTTTATCTATACCTACAGTATTCTAGTTTCGTTCTCTATACGGTAAGGTTTGGAGAATCGAGTAGGCTGGATTTGATGGACGATATCGTTGAACTGAATCGAAGCCAACGTTGATGATCATTGCGACCTCTCTAATACAGGAGCTTCTGGAAGGACAGCCTCAGCTTAGACCGCAGATGTATTTTAAGTCTTCCCTGACGGCTTTATCCCGGGCGATGGAAGATCAGGTTTTGGCAGGGACGGATCAACCCTTGGTGATCATTAGTTGTCAACGGGAAAAACGGTATCGCAAAGCGCTCCATCGTTATGCGCGGTTGGCAGAACGTTCTCCGCAAATCTACATTTTGGCTGCACCGGAGCAGGATTTTCAGGATGCATCTGATCCCTATGAAACCATTGCCTTTGATCCAGAGGATGGTTTAACGCAGGAATGGCACGTAATTGTCATTGGTCAGCAATATGCTGCCTGTCTTGCCTGTCGAGAACATCCACAACCGGCTGTGGTCTCTTTGCAAACGTCTCATATGGATCAAGCGCGTCGCTATGAAGGCATTTGGACGTTTGATAGACGGGTGAGTTGTCATGCTGCCTATTTGTTCTTGCAACGGATTTGTCAGTATCGACCTCAACTCACAGATAAGGTGACCCGAGCCTTGGCTCGAATTGTCCCGTATGTTGGCTCTGCGGTCCGTCAAGCGGATCCTGGCCCCTTCACGGCTCGACTGGTCACTTATTTACAAGCGAGCCAATATCGTCAGCAAAAAGCCTATCGACAGATTGCTACTCAAGCCAGAAAAGAACGTTTGGCTAATTCCATTACCGCGACGATTCGCCAATCTTTGGACCCCCAACATGTGTTGGGGGTAGCTGTTCAAGAACTAGGTCAAGCCCTCAATACGGATCGATGCCTAATTTACCGGTGTCAGGCGCAGGACAAAATGGCTCAGCTCCAATATGAGTTTGTCCAGCCGGATCAACTCTCTTTACAGGAGCAATCCTGGCCCCTCCGACAAAATCCGTGGTTTCAGGATGTGATTGAAACTCAGCAATGGGTGTTAATTGCTGATGCTAAAGCGGATCTGCGTTTGCCGCAGTATCCGATTCTCCAAGGTTGGGTGCAGACGGCGCAGATTGCGGCTGTATTGTTGGTGCCGATGTGGTACCAAGGACGGTTACTAGGGATAGTTGAACTCCACCATTGTCTAGCTCAAGAGCCTGTCCCTTGGAAGGAGGCAGAGATCTCTTTGGTGGATGCGATCTCAACTCAAATCGGGATAGCCCTGATTCAAGCCCAATCCTTTGCGGACCTAGGACTGGTTAACCAGCAACTGGCAAATTTAGAACAAGCTCGCAGCAACTTAATTGCAATCACGGGCCATGAATTGCGGACCCCACTGTCAACTATTCAAATTTGTCTTGAGAGTTTGACCAGTGAACCGGACATGCCATCAGAGATGCGACATATTATGCTCAGTACCGCCCTCGCGGACGCCGAACGTATGCGCAAACTGATCCAAGATTTCTTAACCTTATCCCGACTAGAAAGCGGCAGAGTGGAATGGAATTCTGAACCCTTAGCTCTACGGGAATGCGTTGATTTAGCCCTCAGTAATATCAAAGCCCAACATCTGACCCAGGCATTACCGACGATTGAAGTGCTCATTCCCGATGATTTGCCTTTGGCCCAAGTGGATGGAGAGTGGTTGGTGGAAGTCCTCGCTAAATTGCTAGACAATGCCTGCAAGTTTACAGACACCGATGGCGACATCTATATTGGTGCCAAAGCGCTACGCAAGAACATGTTAGAAGTAACTGTAAGGGATACAGGTAGAGGTATTGAGCCCGAGTCCTTAGAGGATATCTTCGAACGGTTTTACCAAGAAGAAGGAGCGCTGAGGCGAACAACCGGAGGCACAGGTCTAGGATTAGCAATCTGTCGGCAAATTGTTCAAAATTTTGGAGGAGACATTTGGGCGGAATCCAAAGGCAAAGATCAAGGGGCCTCCCTACACTTTACACTTCGCAGCATTGCTGCCCCACAGCAGCTCCCCGCCTCGTCAGCACAACTCACGCCGATCCAGAATCGGCTGGCGGCGGACTCGTCTTGCTCCTGACACCTGAAGAACTGTAACAGTTCCACCGTAACTTAACAAAAGGGGACTAGCACGATGATACGATGCCCTCTAGAAGAGATTTAGGTACCTCAATCAGTACCGTACTGGGAGAAGAATTAATGGCAGATACACTGACTGGACAAACTCCATTGTTCGGCGGCAGCACTGGCGGATTGCTCTCGAGCGCTGATACGGAAGAGAAGTATGCCATCACGTGGACTAGCCCTAAGCAGCAAGTCTTTGAAATGCCCACCGGTGGTGCGGCAGTTATGAACGAGGGAGAAAATCTCTTATATCTCGCTCGTAAAGAACAGTGCCTTGCCCTTGGTGTTAGACAGCTTCGCACCAAAAAAATTATGGATTACAAAATCTATCGGGTCTTGCCCGATGGGTCTAACACCATGATTCATCCTAAAGATGGTGTGTTTCCTGAAAAAGTCAATGAAGGTCGGCAAGCTGTGGGCAGTGTTGCTCGCTCGATTGGCGAAAACCCCAATCCAGGTGCCATGAAATATTCTGGAAAGAACCCTTACGACTGAGAACTACTGCTTATAGGCGGCGCTGGTATTGATGTCCATCAATGGGTAGCGTTCCTTGTTTGATACCTTGCATGAACCCTGCCAATATTGGTAGGGTTCAAATTTTTTTATGTGATACCTTGCGAATTGAGAGGCTCTCTCTTTCCTGAAATTTTCCCCTCGTATCGGTTGTTGCATTCATGATCTTGCCTAACTTTAGCCAATTCAAATCTCTAGCCCAAACTGGAAATTTTATCCCGGTTTATCGTGAATGGATTGCCGATTTAGATACCCCTGTGTCTGCCTGGTATCGTGTGTGTGCAGGGCAATCCTATAGCTTTCTGCTGGAATCTGTGGAAGGAGGAGAGCATTTGGCTCGGTATAGCCTATTAGGATGTGATCCAGTCTGGGTTCTAGAAAACCGCGGCCAACACACGACCCAGACCTATCGTGATGCTTCGGTGACCGCTTATACAGGCAATCCTTTTCAAATTCTGCAAGACTGTCTGGCTCCTTACCGTCCCGTGCATTTGCCTGAACTCCCCTCGGGGATTGGTGGACTAGTAGGATTTTGGGGCTATGAGTTGATCAACTGGATTGAACCTCGAGTTCCCATCTATTCGGCCTCTGATTCAGATCTACCGGATGGATTATGGATGCAGGTGGACAACCTCATGGTGTTTGATCAGGTTCAACGCAAAATTTGGGTGATTGCCTATGCCGATTTACAGCAAACGCCAGATTTGGATGTGGCCTATCAACAGGCTTGCGATCGCGTTGATCACCTTGTGGAAAAACTTCAGCAACCGCTTGATCGTCAGAGTTTAGAGCTCACTGGGATAACGCCGACTCAATCCACCACTCCTGACTTTACCAGTAGTGTAACTAAGACCCAATTCTACCAAAACGTGCAGCAGGCTAAAGACTACATCAAGGCTGGAGACATTTTTCAAGTGGTGCTTTCGCAACGATTGTCCACTCATTACCAGGGTGACCCTTTTGAACTTTACCGTTCCTTGCGCTTGATCAATCCATCGCCCTATATGTCTTATTTGCATTTCCAAGACTGGCAAATTATTGGCTCTAGCCCAGAAGTCATGGTTAAAGCCGAATATAACGGAGATGGCACCCAAACCTTAGAAGCGACGGTCCGCCCTATTGCCGGGACTCGTCCTCGTGGACAAACGCCCTTAGAAGATAGTGAGTTGGCCACAGAGCTATTGCAAGATCCCAAGGAAATAGCTGAACATGTGATGCTGGTGGATCTGGGGCGCAATGATTTAGGAAGGGTGTGTGGCAAAGGGTCTGTCCAAATAAAACCCAAAGATCTGATGGTGATCGAACGCTACTCCCATGTTATGCATATTGTGAGCAATGTTGTTGGGAAGCTAGATGCAGATAAAACCGCCTGGGATTTACTCAAAGCATGTTTCCCTGCTGGAACCGTGAGCGGAGCACCTAAAATTCGAGCCATGGAAATCATCCATGAACTAGAAGGATGTCGTCGGGGGCCTTACTCTGGTGTATATGGCTACTATGATTTTGAAGGGCAATTGAATACAGCCATCTCGATCCGGACGATGGTTGTCCGCCCCCATCAAGATGGGGGGCATCAAGTGGCTGTTCAAGCGGGTGCCGGGATCGTGGCTGACTCGGAACCGCAGCGAGAGTACGAAGAAACTCTGAATAAAGCTCGGGGACTATTGCAAGCTATCCACTGTGTACAAACTGCCAACAGCTAATTATGGTCATCTATCAAGTCCGCTTTGTTAATGCTGATCTGGATCTAGATCAAACAATAGATGTTCCTGCCGATGAATATATTCTGGATGTGGCTGAGGAGCATAATATTCCCCTACCCTCAGCCTGTCGACAAGGGAATTGTTCTACTTGCGTTGCTCGTTTAATCAGAGGTGATGTCGATCAAGATGAGCAACAATTCTTGAATCCGGCGGAAATGGACCAAAGGTATACTGTTACCTGCGTTGCCTATCCCCGCTCGGATTGTGTGTTGGAGACCCATCAAGAGCAAACGCTTTATCAGGTCTCTCTATACAAAAACGATTAAGGCTGAGTTTGGGCGAATAACATCTCTTTCAGCTTTTCTAGCTCATCTGCCCATCGAGGATCGGGTTGAGCCGCCTCAGATTGGGTATAAGAGCGAGATTGAGATTGAGATTTGCCTTTACGGCGAGGTGCAGCATTATTGCTGGAGGTGTTATTCCCACCAGCGCTGCCAGTGCTCTCCTTACTTTTAGGCAACGCTTTTTCAATCTTCAAGGCATTGTCTTTGAACATGTACCCGTTCAGCTTGGCAATGATTTGATCAGCTTGTTCGTCTGTTTCCACGGTGACAAACCCAAATCCACGGCACTTACCCGTTTTGCGATCAGTGACCACTTTTGTGGATGATAAATCACCCACCTCTCCGGTAAATAACGCAGCCAGCTCGTCCTTGTCTAACTCTTTGGGTAAATTGCCGACATATAGGCGGATTGACATT
>CALDHF010000004.1 GCA_937941595.1 uncultured Acaryochloris sp.
GCCTGCTGAGAAGCCTCTTGCTGTTGTTGCAGCCAGTCCAAGATATTTTTATAGGCAGTCGTAGCTTGATGTCCCAGTCGATCCCACCGAGGAAAAGTCTGCACGGGGAGCAGTTGGGGATGCTCGGGATGGGGTTGAAAACAATAGTCAGCCAATAACCCGGCCCTTACCGGATCGATGCTGCCTGATGCACTGACCACGGAGGTGGATCGCTGATGGGTGAGCACCACGAGCATTTCGGCAATCTGTTCAGCATCAACCAAACGCCCCAAGCCCGGATAAACCAAAGCCAATAGCGTCAACAAAGCCCGAATAATCGCTGAGCTATTGAGGGGACGCTGATCTTTAAGGGACTCCACCGGAATCCCCTGGGCGCTTAAAATTTCGATCAAGGTATAGCGGGCGATGGTATCCAAGCCGGGACCAATGACCGCAATTTCCTCGGGTTGGACTGCACCGGACTGAATAGCATTGATGATGTGATCGGCGGTTTGGCGGAGGAGTTGGGCTCTGGAACTCGTTTGCAAACAAATCAGGGGTTCCGGTAACTCCAGGGTTTCACCACTGACAAAATCCACGATCTCTGGGCCAATCATCGATCCCAAGGACACCTCTGGGTCTTGGTGTACCGCTTGCAATTGGCAATAGCCCATCAGACCTGACAGATACTCGGGATCGGCCCCTAAGCCCAAACGAATCGCCCCATCTGGATTAAAGCTAAATACCCCCGTTGCCTCGTGGTCAAGCCAGATCTCAAATAAATCGCGGGTAATGGCTGGATAACTATCGACATCATCCGCAAATACGGCCTGATATCGCTGTAGGAGGTGGCCTTGGTAAGTCGGATCAGGCAACAAATAGCGCCAGTACAAAGCCGTAAGGATGCCATAGGTGAGTAATCCCTGCTGCAAACACCAATCCCGCCAGTCCATCAGCATTTGGGCAATGGTTTCTGTCAAAGCGCGATCGCATTTCAAATCCCCCAATCCTGCTTCCAGGCGATGGGGCAATGTCTCTAAGGCAATGCCACCAAAGGCAGCCAGTTGCAGTAAGTCCAAAATCCGCCGCACCCAACGTTCTGGGGGCATATTTTCCATTTCCAACAATGGCTCCCAGGAAGCATCTTGCCAGAACTGGGCTGCGAGTTCCTGTTCAGTTTCGGGTCGAAGACGGAGAGGGAATTGAGCTTGTAACCCCAAGGCTTTGAGGATCATCGGCCAAAACAGCAGCACTTCATCTTCAAAGAATCCTAAGGGTGTGGTTGATTGCACCACAACTTGTCCTGGTATTGCTTGTGCGATCGCAGGCATCAGCGTCTGACGATTGTCGGCATTCACCGCAAAGACCAATGCCGTTCTCACCCCAGGTTGGACAGACCCCTCCTCCTGACTTGCCCAGCTTGCCAACTGGCGAATCAGGGTCGAGGTCTTCCCACTCCGAACAGGTCCAGAAATCCACTTTGAGTCAGAGGTCACTCAGTATTAGCAAGAGCAAATTTGCTACGATACGACATACCTATTATGAAGTCTCAATCCCATTCAGGTAGGTTTTGCATCCATAAAGTCTCAAGACGTCATGCCCCAATGACCCCAGAATCTAGATTGCAGCCACGAGAAGTGCAGCTATGAGTTCTTCTCCCTTAAATCCATTCCAACGCTCCATCAAATTTGTTGAACAATGGTATCGTGAAACCCCTCAACGGGCCTTGGATGGTGCCTACCAGGCAGCACGAGCAATCGAAAAAATCGAAAAACGGCACTTTAACGATCAGGCCGTCCCCCTGAGACTGAGAACTGAAAGTGTGATGACCAATTACTTTCAGTCAGAGGTGCAAAAGAACCTCAAATTTATTCAGACCCGACTACGAGAATTCAAATCCAGCTCTTTGGTCGTGGACGTTGCCTCCAAGTTGAAGCCCCCCACCTTTCCCCCAGCCTCCCTAGATATTGTCGATATTGCCAACAACGAGACCTCGGACTTTACCACTGAAGTTGAAGTCACTGCCGATGATTACAGTACAGAATTAGTCTCTTCTCCCATAGACCCTCAAGTCACCCTAGATAAATTAGCGTTTATTGATACCGTCCTCAAGCGATACCAGTCCGTATCTATCCAGAAAGCAGCGGTTGCTGCTGCCACCCAATCCTCTAAAGCTCCGACTCGTCGAGGCACAAATCCCAAAAGCAATCCGACCCAACCTCTGCCTTTGCAGTCCGTAGAAAACTCGCTATATGAATCGGACTTTATCTCAGATGATATCTCTGACGATCCCTCCAAATTAGATAGCAGCAGTTTCATCCCTCGCTCGATTCTGCGCACAGCAACACGCTTCCGCAAGGAATTAAACCCCGATCCAGGGACAGAAGATGATATTCTCAACGACTTTCGCAACTCCAGAGTGAGGACGAGGGCCGCCGCTAGTTTCGTCCTGGGACTGATGATTGTTCCCTTACTGACCCAACAAATCTCCAAAAATCTGATCGTCGGCCCTTTTGTCGATCGGATGAAAGGGCCAGAACAAATCGAAATTCGTATTAACCCTGAAATTGAAAATCAAGTTCTGACTGAACTCTCTCGGTTTGAAGAAAGGCTGAAGTTCGAAAGCTTAACCAGTGAAATCGCACCCTCGCCAGGGGAAATCCAAAACCAGCTCAAAAAGAAGGCAGCCGCACTCAAAGAAGAGTATCAGTGGGACTTACGACAACCCTTAAAAAATGCAATATCAGATTTATTCTCCCTCATTGCCTTAGCCATTTACTTTGTCTTGAATAAGCAAAAAATCGCAGTCCTCAAGTCCTTCTTTGATGAAATCATCTATGGACTTAGCGATAGTGCCAAAGCTTTTATCATTATTCTGTTTACGGATGTTTTCGTTGGCTTTCACTCTCCCCACGGTTGGGAAGTCATTGTTGAAAGCGTCTTAAGCCATTTTGGTCTACCTCAAGATCGCAGCTTCATTAATATGTTTATTGCTACTTTCCCTGTGATGTTAGACACCGTCTTTAAATACTGGATTTTCCGCTATTTGAACCAAATATCTCCCTCTGCCGTGGCTACCTATCGCAATATGAACGAGTAGTCCATTAGTTCAGAGCTACTACCTATAAATACTGGTACATCCACAAAAATCGAATGATGCCTGAGACGATAGCTTCTCTAGAAACCGGGGCCACCCTTGATTGCGATTAAGGCATCCATCTCTACTGTTGCTCAGCCTGCTGTAGCGGTAGACGTTCGTCGAGCAATAATTGCAAAGAAAGGATCTCCTCCACCTAACCCCATCCATGACAATAAAGTGGATTGAGGGGTCTGATTAGAAATCACGATGGGGTCACTCAGGCCCTCAACAGAACGGATGTAGGATTGCACCAACTGCACATGCTGATCGTCTGTTCCCTCTCGCCAAGCCTGAATCGCCTTTTGATAAAACATCCGGTTAGAAAAGCTGGTAATGACGACGCCATCCGGTTTGAGTACTCGACAAATTTCACTAAAAATTGCTTCAGGATACTGCAAGTACTGCACTGACACGGCAATTAAAACGGCATCAAACGTTTGATCAGGATATGTCAGCTTTGGATCTTGATTGAGATTTTGGACAAAGAATGACTCCAAACGAGGGTTCTTTGCCAGTTCCTCCGCATTCAGGCCATGCCCCACCACTTTCCCCAACTGAAGTTCATCGGGTAGATGAGACACCCAACTGCTCATCAAATCTAGAACGTGGGAGTTGGGTTGCAGATACTCACGATATACATCAGTGAGTTGTTGAATAAATCCTGAATCAACATGCGTTACCAATCGCGGGTAATCGTAGAAAACCGCATCATCAGCGTTATCCAACTTCGTGCGTTGATGCGGTTGTAGCGGCATAGTCAATCACAAAACTCACTTAATATATGATTCAACTGCTTGCAATCCTGAACAAGAAAGAAGACTTATCTCAAAGTGTAAGGGAATATTATGCAGGGGTGTTTCTCTCCCAACCCCTTCCAAGTCCGACGGCCCAAACCATCTTTGCATCCTTATCTCTGGGTGGCTGCACACGATAACGAAGGAATTCTAGAGCATCGAATAGCCATATCGTATTTCTTTTGAGTTGGCAATGATGCCATATCGTCTTCATAAAAAGGGTACAGACGACATGGCATCTGATAGACACACTTTTGGAGTCTATCTATTTAGCAGCCAACTCGGTCAAACGAGTCAACACCTGATTGGACCGCTCCGTAAAGGTTTGCATCCCTTCAGCATCAAATCCTTTCTGAGCCATCAATGCCAAGTCATAGACGTGGTGGCAAATTTGATTAGCCAATTCAGCTGATGGCGACTGACCATCCGTCTGCACAACGCCGCCTTGACTCAAGTTCAATAGATTTTGAATCAGGGGATGAGATGTGTTTACCAACAACGTATATTCCGTAGGGAACTGCATGGCTTGTTGCTGCATCATCGCCATCATTTCTTGCATGCGGCGAGCAGATTCTGGCAGCAGCACCATGGCTGGGGGTGCTCCCTGAGGATTATCTGACTTCAGAGCTTCCGTGCGGATTGTGAGATTGGGCTTATTGAGAGAGGTCTCGAACAATGTCTTAATCACCTCACTCCGGGTTTGATTCGTCGTGGGATCGACAATCTCCGCCGCTTGATCCTGGTCGATTAAGGTTTCGTCTAGATCTGCATCTACCCGAGCAAACTTAACATCCGTATATTCTCGTTCTAAGAACGGTACAAAGTGGGTGTCGATGAACGTGTCCATAAATAGGACTTCCAAACCCTGATTTTTGAGCAAGGCGACATAGGTAGCCTGGTTAATTTCATCCGTAGAGTAATACACCTGGTTCTCATGTCGCTCTTTGTTGCGCTCTAAATATTCTTTGAGGGTGGTATGAGGGGGGTGTGAAGACGTGGAAGGCTTGTCAACAGATTCAGATGCTTCTGCTGAATCTGCCCAGGCATCATCCTGCTGATCGTCAGGCTTTTCGGCTGGCGTCTCGACTACGGCTTCAGAAGCTGCAATTGCTGGAGCTTTAGTGGTCCGGTAAATGAGGATATCTTCGACTTGGGTTTTGAACTTGTCGTTATTGATGGCGCCAAATTTAACAAAGGTGCCTACATCTTGCCAACAGCGAATGTAATCATCCCGATCATCCCTATAAAGAGCTTTCAAGCGATCGCCTACTTTCTTGGCAATGTAGTCAGCAATCCGGCGGACCGTGCGGTCATTTTGCAAAAAGCTGCGGGAGACGTTCAAAGGAATATCGCTACTGTCAATCACACCCTGAAGAGGCATCAGAAACTGGGGAATCACTTCTTCGCAGTTATCGCTGACAAAGACCTGATTACAGAACAGCTTAATTTGGCCTTTGGTGACATCAATATCGGGCTTCAGTTTGGGGAAATAGAGAATGCCATTGACGACGAAGGGATAGTCTGTGTTCAGATGCACCCATAGCAGCGGATCTTCTTGAAAGGGATAAAGATACCGATAGAACTCTAGATAATCTTCATCGGTAAGGCTACTAGGGGACTCTTTCCACAGGGCCTTTTGTTTATTGATTTGCTCCTCACCCAGTTTGATAGGAACGGGCAGGAAGTCACAGTAGGTCTTCACGAGAGACTTAATCCGGGCCTCTTCCAGATATTCCTCTTCCTCTTCCATGAGGGTGAGGGTAATTCTGGTGCCGCGCTCACTCCATTCTGACGCTTCTAGTTGATAGTCGGTATTGCCCTCACAAGACCAATGAACGGCTTCAGCCCCTTCTTTGTAGGACAGGGTATCAATCTCTACTCTCTGGGACACCATGAAGGACGAATAGAAGCCCAAGCCAAAATGGCCAATAATCGCTTGGTCGCCACTGTCTTTATATTTCTCGACGAATTCTTCAGCGCTGGAGAACGCAACCTGGGTGATATATTGCTTGACCTCATCAGCAGTCATGCCAATCCCGTTGTCGGTAATGGTGAGCTGCTTCTTGTCTTTGTCAATGGCGATAACAATTTCAGGTTCCCCCACCTCGCCGGAATATTCTCCCGCTAAAGACACCATTTTCATCTTTTGCATGGCGTCTACAGCATTGGAGATCAGTTCCCGCAAGAATATCTCATGGTCTGAGTAGAGCCATTTTTTGATAATCGGGAAAATATTCTCGGTATGTATCGAAATTGTGCCTTGTTCCAGCATAGTCATTGGTATCCGTTCAGGCGGTCTACAGTAATTCCATAGTTTCAATTAAAATATCGCATTATCTTAGGTCTTTTAGATACTGTGGAATGAGGAGAGATCTCCGATAGTATGGGATTCGGATATCCCTACCTGTGAACTTCTTGGTTAGGAGAATACATCAGCTATCTCTTAGGGAACATAGCGAGTCTCTAAGTTATGAGGCAGTTTGTACCTCTAGAACGACCAAGATTGAAGTGGTTTCGGGTGACCCGTTTCACAACAGAAACATACTCAGATCACTGGGGTATTGATGGCGAAGCGAGATAATGATTTCAAAGTGCGTAGGACTCTGGGGAATGAAATCTATCACAGCCATCATGACAGCTTTGCTAGTAGGTGGCCTTCCCTACTCGAGAATGCCATCCACTTTCGCCCAAACGTTCCCTTCAACACAGAACGTCAACCACCATACCGTTGTCCTCAAAGATCAAGCCTTACCCGGCAGTGATTTTGCTCAGTTCCGTCATCGTTTGCGTCAAGCCATCCAACGACGTGATGTTGACTTTGTCTTGGGGGTGATGGCTCCCAATATTAAATTGACCTTTGGTCGGCCATTTCCCGCTAAAATGCTGCGTCTAGACGATCCCAAAGCTCTTGCTTGGCAACAATTAGAGCGGACCATCAATACTGGCTGTGCCGTCCTAGATGCCAAGACTTGGGCTTGCCCCCATGTATTCCTTGCTGCTGACAAGGTCAGACAGTTAGATCCCTATGAGCAAGTTTTTATTGTTGGCTCCGACGTCAATGTTCGCCGTCAGCCTTCTCTCGCAAGTGAAGTGATCACAACGATGACTCATCAAGTAGTGAAATTTGATCAAGATGGGATGCGTCAACTCGAGCCAAGTCAGCGTCAAGCTTTACAAACTTGGGCGGGGTGGATGCCTATTTCTTTCGGGGATGGTCAACGAGGCTTTGTATCCAGTCGCTATGCTTATTCTCCTCTGGGCTACCGTGCTTTGTTCCGTAAGGTTAATGGCCAATGGCAAATGCAGACTTTTATTGCTGGAGATTGATTAGCTGGCCCTCGTCACGCCTGTTTCATCACCAACATGATGTGAAATCTCTACTTAAAATATTAAGGAACCTGGAACGAAAGACTACTATTTCCAGATTGCGGGCAGACTACGATTAAAGAAGAGCGGTATATTTCAGTAGTCTTTAGCTACAAATACATGACTCGCCCACCCTCCCCATCTCCCAATCCAGAGGAAGCGCCACCACAGGTGCCCGCGCCCTCACCAACATCCATAGAGCCAGCAGCAGCTAGCCCCAAGCCCCTTCATCCGGGCCATTCCCGCGGCAAACCAGCAATATCGAATTCGCTATCAGGTTGGCAAGCTGTATCTTCTCGCCTACGGCTAACCAATGTGAGTTCATCTTACCTAGAGCTGTTGACTGGGGCAGCAACGGTGATCCTAATTATTGGGTTGCTCTTTCACAATCCTTGGATAGGCTTACCTGCTGCCGTCGTTGTGTTGTGGCTGTCCTTACGCATATTGTGGTCACCTGTGAGTAGGACCTTACAAGAGTGGGTTTCTGTTCGCAATCAGCAACTCATACTGGCAGGGTTTTTGAGTGTCATTGCTCTGATTGGGCTGATACAGCTTACCGACTTACCCCGTTTGCTATTGGGAGAGCGGCAGATTAACTGGGAAGCCGTAGGTGCCTTAGCAGATTCCTTTGGGGCTGTTGGCCAGATCTTAGTGGCTTTTTTAGCACTCTATGTGGCGTGGCGACAGTATGTCATTTCCAAAGAGCTAACGGTGCAGCAAAACCGGATTACCCAACAGCAAACTATTGATGCCTACTTCCAGGGCATTTCTGATTTGGTGATTAATGAAGAGGGGTTATTGGAAGATTGGCCACCGGAACGGGCGATTGCAGAAGGTCGCACCGCCGCTATCCTTAGTGGACTCAATGCGGAAGGAAAAGCGAAAGTAATACGGTTTTTATCAAGTTCTAAACTGATGACGCCATTAAAGCGCGATCGCAGATTGGGTCGAGCTATTTTCGATGGTTTAGGGGGATACGAAGAAGATCTGGAGTATGGGGTGCGTGTCATTGATTTGGTAGGCATGCTAGCTCATACCGATTTATCTAAGACTGACCTACGACGCACTGAACTGAGTGAAGCTAACTTAGTCTATGGAAATTTGCAAGGGTGTGATTTGGGCCGTGCCAATCTCTCCCGATGTATCCTGTATGGCGCTAATTTAACCAAGACTGACTTGGCTCGAACCCGCTTCTTTTATGGGACTGCTGAAAGTGCTACACCGCGCGATCGCATGAATCCTCCCAACTTCAAAACAGGTGCCCAGACAGGTGCAGTCATTGAGAACGCCGACTTCTCTCAAGCCGAAGGGTTATCTCAAGAGCAACGCTACTATTGCTGTGCTTGGGGAGGCAACAAAACAAGGTCTACCGTTCCTGGCGGTTGTGAAGGTATCCCTAATAAACTTGAAGAAAATAATAGCGATCGCTAACTCAATCGCAGCCATTTCTACCCCTGTTGTAGGCGGTGAAAGTTAATCAGTTTCTTCTTCAAAAGCTACAGCAGGTTTTAATGCCTGGACTAGATCGTGGCGAGTGATGATGCCAATTAAAGTCTGGTCATCATCCACAACAGGCAAGCGATTGATTTTTTTACTGAGCATCATACTGGCAGCCGTTGCCAAAGGGAAGTCTGGTTTAGCAATAATAGGCTTAGTACTCATCACATCCTGAACAAACATTCCCAAGGCTTTCTGCATATGTTGATGGAATTGTTTAGGTGATTCAAAGTAAATCACACTTCCCATCAAGGTCATATGCAAGGGCGGCTGCATAGGCGATTCTCTAACCAGCAAATCACCTTCAGAGATGATCCCCACGACATGATTAGCTTCATCGACAACGGGTAAGCCGCTAATTCGATGCTGTTCCAGAAGTTTGATCACTGTTTCCAAGGAATCAGTGGGGCTAATAGTGACAGGGTTGGCAGTCATGAAATCCCTGACAACAGGAGCAGATAGTGACATGGGCGTACCTAGAAAGCAATCTCTAAACCAGCCAGAGCAGACTCAATCTGAAGCTATCTCGTTCAATGAGAGGGGAGAGGTGAAGGAACCCTAGCTTTGACCAAACTCCAATCAGGCCGTAGATGTTTGGCTCCCCGTTGATAGATGTGATGTATAGGCTGGTGGGGATGGGGAGTATTGAAATGAATCAAACAGCGAATACAGAAATTGAGATCACTTTCGACATGCATTTGCTGCACGTCCAATAATGGCACATTATTCCAGTTCGGGCGTTCACGAGCAATGGCAGCGGGGAAAATGACATTCAAATCCCGCGTCACAGAAAAGGTCACGCTGACGATCTCATCAAAATCTAGAGCGTTTTCAGTTTCAATAGCGGCCATCATCTCGTTGACCGCTTCCCGAATTGCATCAGCGGAATTTCCAGAAGCCGTAGTTGCTCCTCGAATTGCACGCACTCTCCATGACACAGCATTATCCTCCATAGCTAAATCATGCCTCAGGATTTAGGAAAACCTGCGCCATGTTAGCAAACTTGACATCTTTATGACATTGACCGACATCACAGAACAACAGCAATGATTCCTTACCTTACCTGTTGGCTGAGGTATTTGGAGATTTCATCAACATATTGAATGGCCGATCACGTTGGGTTCTAGAGCCCCAACCCATCACCTTAAGGGCGATAAAGCCATAGGGGTAGGCCATTAGTAGACAACTCAAAATCTAGCCAGCTCAGCATTTCCCCAGACAAGGGCAACTTAGATTGTTGGCCGGGTACAAATTTGCTCCAGAACGGTTTCTCTTCCTCAATCGTCTTAAATTTAGCTTTTTCTGGATCAAGCCCGGCCAGTTCGGCGGCCCAGCGTCTGGCATCCTCCTCTGTTCCCAAGCGATCTACCAGTCCTAGTTCTAGGGCTTGTTGTCCTGTAAATACACGACCGTCAGCAAACTGTTTAACCGCATCTACTTCCAAGTTGCGGCCATCAGCAACAATCTGAACAAATTGAGAATAACTGCTGTCGATCAAATCTTGCAGGATCTGACGTTCAGGTTCGGTTAACTCGCGATCAAACGCCAAAATATCTTTGTATGGCCCCGATTTAATCACTTTGAACGAGACTCCCACCTTATCTAACAGCCGTTCTAGATTATTTCCTCGGAGAATTACACCGATGCTGCCGGTGATGGTACCCGGATTGGCCATGATATATTGAGCGCCCATGCCAATATAAACACCGCCAGAAGCCGAAATATTGCCAAAGCTAGCAACAATCTTCGTCTTTTCTCGGAGTCGCATTAAGGCGCTATAAATTTCATGGGAGTCAACCACTGTCCCCCCAGGGCTATCAATCCGCAGCAACAGCACGGGATACCCTTTCTCCTCAATCGTTTTCAAGGCTTCAAGAACATGTTTGCGGGTACCCCCTGCAATCGCACCTTTTACTTCTAAGCGGGCGATTTGCTTGCGGGCACCACCATTAAACGGCCAAATCATGGGCAAAATTTATTAATGAATTGAGTCAACACTATAAAACTGTGAGATATCCACTGGTGCTAACAGGCTGGATATCGTACTTTTCCATTCACGAGGAAAAAGTATCGATAATGAACCCAATAGCAACCGAGTTTCCCACAGACAAGTTGTATTCTAGCTTGGACGTCAACGCTATGCTTACCCCTGATAACCGCCTAAGCTGATTGTGCACTTCGAAATAGAGATCTTATAATCTAATAATTGTTACAAAAAGTTTAAGGGTTATTCGCTTAGATGGGTCAATCTGCCGCTTTTAAACCCATTACACATTCCTCTGGCAGATCATTGCTATTGGGAGTTTCTTTTTACCTGGTCTACCCTTTACTAAACTATGCAATCTAGTCTGACAGAGTCTCAACGGTTCTCAGAGCGCCTGTTCCTCATTGCCCCATTCTTTTTCTGGGGAACAGCAATGGTAGCGATGAAAGGGGTTTTATCCCATACAACACCTCTATTTATGGGAGGCTTGCGGATTGCACCTGCTGGACTCCTAGTGATTGGAGTGGCGACACTTTTGGGTAAAGCTCAGCCAAAAGGATGGCAAGCTTGGGGGTGGATTCTCCTATTTGCCCTCATAGATGTCACCTTCTTCCAGGGTTTTTTAGCTTTGGGTCTATCAATCACTTCGGCCGGTTTAGGGTCAGTCATGATCGACTCCCAGCCTTTGGCTGTCGCACTGCTGGCTCTTGTACTGTATGGAGAGCGTATTGGCGTTTGGGGATGGCTGGGATTGGGGATTGGCATCGCTGGAATTAGCTGCATAGGCCTGCCAGATGAATGGATTTTGCAGGTTGGGACCGGCGATTGGCTCCAACAAGATTGGAGTCAGTTTTTGAATTGGCAGTATTTAAGCCAGGTCAGTCATAGTGGTGAGTTTTTAATGTTATTGGCTGCCTTATCAATGGCTGTGGGTACCGTCATGATCCGGCAGGTGTGCCGCTATGTTGACCCCATCAGCGCAACGGGCTGGCACATGTTGCTAGGAGGAATACCGCTATTTTTTGGATCTGGCCTTTGGGAATCTGAGCAATGGGTGCATCTAACCAGTTCAGATTGGTTATCTATTGCGTACGCGGCTATTTTTGGCAGTGCGATTGCCTATGGCTTATTTTTCTACTTTGCGTCTAAAGGAAATTTGACAAGCCTCAGCTCATTAACATTTTTAACGCCCGTGTTTGCCCTTATTTTTGGCAATATTTTCCTGTCGGAAGTGCTGAGTCCATTACAAACCTTTGGGGTATGTCTCACCCTGTTAAGTATTTACTTCGTCAATCAAAGAGAGAAATTGCCAAATCGAAGGCAAATTTCATCCCTGCTGAAATTGGGAAAAAGGTGGCCCCGTCTTGATTCTCCAAAATCTGAGGTTGTAGAAATTACTGCACCCGTAGATGAAGTTAACAACAAGCCTCAATAGTTTTAGAAATTTTTTATGGATTCAGTTTTATAGTATCCTGCTATTTTGAAATTTCGAGTCTGTTTTCACTAGAGTCGAAAACTCTCCACCAGACATTGAGATCGTGTATTTTCTGAATGATTTAAATTTAGTGGCTTTCCTTCTCTTGATGAAGATGCTCCTTAAGGATCTGTACAACAGCTTGCACGTGAGGCTCCTGGAGAATATTATTGTGATCGCCAGGCAAATCAAATATTTCAAGGTCAGCTGCTATCCGCTGCCATTGTGTAGGTAACCAACTCGGATCTCGGTACTTTTCAGCTTCAGCTAAAGCAGTGAATAAGACAACCTTCCCTGAGAAGAATTGAGGGTGATAGGGTTTGCATAAATTACCTTCATGATCCCAATAAAAATGGGGGGTGTATTTGCCTTTATATTTGCGTTGAAATTTGAAGTGTCTCCATCTATTTTTAACAACAGACTTAATACCAGAAATACCCTTTTTAATTAGGGATACAATTTTATAGCTCTTAGATACCGCAGGCCGGGGCCATAGAGATGTGTCAAAGATGGCTAAGAGCGCAACTTTTTCTCCTCGCTGAAGCAATTGTTGAGCCATTTCGAAGGCAATCGTTCCCCCAAAAGAAGAACCCATCAAATAATAGGGGCCAACGGGCTGTAAACGCTGCATCTCTTGAATATAATGGGCAGCCAACTTTTCGACTTGATCGGGTAAATCTAAGTCACTTTCTGTGGTTTGAGCAGCCATACCATATCGGAGTGCATAAATGGGCTGATCTGCCCCAAAATAGCTGCATAAGGGTCTGAGGATAAAATGCACACTAAACAACGGAGGGCGATTACCTTTGGGTTGGATTGGTACGAGGGAGAACCACTCAGATTGAGGTTGTTCTTGTTGAAAAACTGTGGCCAGTTCACGGATGGTCGGCGCTTGAAAAAACGAAGCTAGTGGCAGACTTTTACCCAGCTTTTTCTCGATATCGAGGGCCAAATTCATGGCTAGGAGAGAATTTCCACCTAATTCAAAGAAGTTATCTGTAACACCTATTTCTTGACGTTTAAGCACCTGTTCCCAAATATCAGTTAATTGATGTTCAAAGGGAGTTTGAGCAGTAACCTTTTCTTCCTTCCAGGGGACAGTGAGAGTGATGGAGACGGGTAAGTTTTCTAAAACAACTTCACCAGATAGGTTTAGGGGTAAAGCTTCTAGTACAACGAAATTGGCCGGAATCAGGTGCTTAGGTAGTTTTTGTTTCAGGAATTGATAAAGGTCATGGGAGGTCAGGTTTTGTGCTTTAGCGACAACATACGCCACTAGCAAGCATTTGTCTGCCGTGGAATCAGATACAACCTTGGATTCTTTAACCAATGGATGTTGATTTAAAGCCATTTCTACTTCACTTAACCAGACAGTTTGACCTGAGAGCTGGACTAGGTTCCTTTTGCTTTTTTTGGTGATAGTGCCATCTGACAGGCGTTTTGCCCGCTCGCCAGTCAAGAATATAGAGTCTTGAGTCTGAGTATCAGATCTATTGAGGGGATGAGGGATCCAGTGATTCAAGTAGAGATTCGATGAATTGAGATAACCTTTGGCGACTCTAGCCCCCCCTAGATAAAGGTTGCCTTCAACACCAATCGGTACTGGCTGTAGATGATGATCAAGAATATGGATGTCAATATTTTTTAGGGGTATTCCTAGCTGCGGTTCACGGTTATGCAGAGATGAGAGTTGCACCGTTTGCCAACTTGCCAATCCGCTAGACTCTGGTGTACTAAATGTGGTCCAGAGGCAACACTCAGGCAAGGTTCGCAAAAATTTCTCTGCATAATAGGGAGAAATGACATCACTATTGATGAAGCATCGTTGCAGAGACTGCAATTGTTCGAGGTCATGCTCAACGACATAATTGAACAGTCTTGTAGGTATGGCGATAGTTGTAACTTGATGCTGGTAAATATATGTTCCCAAGTCTGCAAAGTTTGAATCTGGTGAAGGCAGAACCAACCGGCTACCCTTGAGAAGGGCAGTATAAACTTCAAAAAGCGCGCTCTCAGATAGAGGCGATGCCCATTGCAGCCACGTATCTGTGGCAGATAGGTTCAGTGGATCACTATCCTGAACCAGTAGAGTAATTCCAGAGTGGGTAATTTCGATACCCATGCCATCTTTATTAAAGAGAATACAAGCCGCATCATTCTCTGCAGATGTGGATATGGGGAGATTGTTATAGCTTTGCTTGTCTATCTCTTCTTGCTGAGAATCTACACAAATAACTGTATTACCAGGATCTTGCAGATGTTTGTGCAGGCTCTGTTGGGTAACGATAATGTTGACGTATGCTTCTTTCAGGATGTTCTGTTGATCATGTTCAGATAGATCAGGACTAACAGGAATATAGAGTCCTCCTGTTTTGAGGACAGCCAATTGAGCAACGATCAGTGCTACTGATTTTTCCAAGCAGAGGGCTACAGGGGTAGATGCTATAACCCCCGTAGTTTGAAGGTAATGGGCAAGTTGATTGGCTTGATTGTTGAGGTCTTGATAAGTCAGTTGTTGAGATGGGGTAATTAATGCGATCGCATCAGGATACCGACGCACCTGCTCTTCAAAAACCTCATGAATCCTCAAGGAAGTAGAAGCAACAACAGATGAAGTCTTTTCCTGTAGAAACATTTGACGCTCACTCACCGTCAACAACGGCAACGTTGAGATTAGCTGATCTGGATTTTGCACAATCCCCTCCAGCAGCACGTGGAAATGCTCTACCATGCGAGCAATCGTATCTGCGGCAAAAATCTCGGCATTATAATCAAATACCATCCCCAAGCCTTCATCCTGCTCCCGCATCACCAACGTCAGGTCATACTTCGTTTCACCGTGATAGATATACCCGAATAAAGAAGTGATGGTGAGATCTGGTAGTTGGACTGAAGCCATGCCTCGCCCTTTAGACCACGGCGGATTCAAAGCAAACTTGACTTGGAATAAAGAAGCTTGAGTTTGCTGATCGGTAT
This sequence comes from uncultured Acaryochloris sp., assembly GCA_937941595.1. Taxonomy (GTDB): domain Bacteria; phylum Cyanobacteriota; class Cyanobacteriia; order Thermosynechococcales; family Thermosynechococcaceae; genus Acaryochloris. The sequence goes on from CALDHF010000004.1 coordinate 15,210, forward strand.
GGACTTCTTCAATAACCTTGGCAAAAGGGATATCTTGATGGGCAAAAGCCTCTAAAGACGTCTGCTTAATCTGAAGTAAAAAGTCGCGGAATGTCAGATTACCCGACAGTTCCGCTTTCAACAGCAACGTATTTGAGAAAAAGCCAATTAAACCTTCTGTTTCTATATTGCCTCGTCCAGCACTAGCCACATTAATTAGAAACTGGTCTTGGCTAGAGTAACGATAGAGTAAAACTTCAAAAGCAGCCAGCAAAATCATAAATTGGGTCGCACCCACCTGCTGTCCCAATTGCAACACAGCCTGATTCAAC
>CALDHF010000005.1 GCA_937941595.1 uncultured Acaryochloris sp.
TATGAGCAGGATAATTTTGTCCGTCCTCTTGCCCCTGGAGAGTATGGATTTTGGAGTTGCGATCGCAAAGTCAGTATCACCCGCTACGATCGCACCTGTCCCGAGCCTGATCTAGCCTTCGAAGAGGTGTTGATGGAGCAACATCCTGATTTTGTTGCCAGTCATTGCGAAGCGGTGCAGTTGGCAACCTATGAAGTGGCCATTGTTCGTCATCAGGGCAAAGTGATCAGCATTTTGCCCCCCTGTAGCCGCAAGCTTTTCTGGCAGGGCGTTACGGTTGAGGTGATTGATATTAGTGAGCATGCTAAGCTCTCGCCAGCATTGGTAGCCGAGCTGGTGGCTGGATTGCCGGAAGTCCTCATGCTGGCCGTTGATGCCTTACATATTCAGGAAGTCCCGGCCCAACATCTCGGGTTGCTGTACGAAGGCAGTGCCTTTGTCGAAACCCTAACTGCGGGTTGGCATGTCTGGTGGACTTTTGGTCGTGCTTACACCACTGAAGTAGTGGATCTGCGTCTGCAAACCTTGGAAGTCTCCGGCCAGGAAATTCTGTCGAAGGATAAAGTGCCTTTGCGTCTGAATCTAACGGCAGGGTATCGGATTACGGATCCAGTGCAGGCCAGAACAGGCTTGAGCAATATTGAGGATTACCTCTATAAAGAACTTCAGTTTGCCCTGCGGTCAGCGGTGGGCACGAAGTCCCTAGATGAGCTGCTCGAAGACAAAGGGGCCATTGATACCAGTATCTCGGACTATATTCGTGAGAAAACAGAGGTGTACGGGGTTGCGATCGCATCCGTCGGCGTCAAAGACATCATCCTGCCAGGAGAGATGAAGGCCATTCTCTGTCAGGTGGTGGAAGCAGAGAAATCGGCCCAAGCCAATGTCATCCGTCGTCGAGAAGAAACGGCTGCGACCCGCAGCATGCTCAACACCGCCAAGGTCATGGAAAGTAACCCCGTGGCTCTGCGGTTAAAAGAACTCGAAGTGCTAGAGCGGATTGCTGAAAAAATTGAGCATATCCATGTCAATGGAGGGCTTGACAGTATCTTGACCGAGATGATTCGCATTAATACCGTTGCCAAGTAAGACGGCCCAATCAGCATGACTGCACAGCAAAAACAGCATCTTTCGGCTCTCACAGGGTTGCGGTTCTTTGCAGCGATGTATGTTGTGCTTTTTCACTATACTTACGCTGCATCATTCCCCTTCCCTGACTCTATTGCTAGAGTTACGCAGTATGGATATGTCAGTGTGAGTCTGTTCTTTGTGCTCTCAGGGTTTGTCCTTGCCTATACGTATCTTGACCCCCAAAATGGATTCCCCATAAACCTCAAAGGTTTTTATATTGCCAGATTTGCTCGCATTTATCCTATCTATCTGTTAGCTCTGATTGTGAGTTTGCCTGCATTTATGTCTAGAGCTATAGAGTTAGGCATGATTAGATCTGTCTTTACAGGTGCGATGACAGTGAGCTTGATTCAAGCCTGGACCCCTTGGACGGCGACTATCTGGAATACGCCATTATGGGCAGTGTCTGTCGAAGTATTTTGTTATCTGCTATTTCCTTTCTTAGCCTGTCGAATCAATCAATTAAACAGAAGGATGATTCTGCTGTTAGTGATCGTACTTTGGGTTTTAGCGATTCTGCCTCCTTTGATGTATCAGTTCAATCTATTAAACGGGTTGCGATTTGTTCTCCATGCTCCTATTTTCCATCTCCCTCAGTTTTTGATAGGGGTTTGTTCTGGGATTATTTTTTTGAAAAAAACTAACCTAGACCCTAGCAATCAAACATTGGGAATTTGGACATTACTGGCAATAGTGACTTGTGTCTTGATCTCCATTTTTCGGTTGGGTACAGACGAGAATTCCTATGTGATCTTAAATAATGGCCTGTTTTCACCCATTTTTGGGCTAATCATCTATGCTTTAGCCTGTGGAGGCGGCAGGATAGCCGAATTCTTTTCCATAACACCTTTTATCATTTTAGGGCAATCGAGCTATGCAATTTACCTATTTCAAAATCCTATTTTTTCCCTAATGAAATTAATTTTTGAGAAGGGTAAAGTTCTCGATTCCCTTGACTCTAGTGACTTAAAATCTCTTCTATTCTGCTTGAGCTATGGCGTCGTACTCGTTAGTTTCTCAATTGGTGTCTTTTTCTTTATAGAAACTCCCTTGAAGAAGCGTCTAAAGGCTGTGCTTACTTTCTCCTATCCGATATAGCGTGGCATTTCTAGACAGGATGACTGAAAAATATCGATCGAGAAAGTGGGTATCGAGTGCTTTAACATCAAATAACCCGCATTGAGACAAAGGATGTTCATCTAAATACGGGTTGCTCAGTTTTACGCGAATTTGCTGGTTTTGGTGCAAATAGCTTTGGCAGATCTATTCACCTACACTTTGCCATAGGGATGATTCATGGGGGACAACGCCATGGTGGACTACGTTAGAAGAAGTGGTGGTCTCTTGTAGAGACGTCCGGGTTAAGGTATAGCCCACTACAAATGCAGAAAAACCAACTGCCACGATTGAAAAAGCTGCTAGAGATGCACCAAGGATGCGATCCGAAGTTGATGTTTGGGTATATGAATACATTTCTACAGAGCCCAAGATTGAAACATTCAACTCCTATCCTCTCAGGTTATTCCGTATAAATTGATACCCTTTATAAAAGTTTTAGTCTTTGGGAATTTGACTAATCTGTAAAGGCTCTAAAAATTGGTCGGTTAAGGACAGGGGTAAATCAGCCTTGTGAGAGATAAATCCATGACCAATGCCTGAAAAAAGACCGATTAGAGTTGCGAAGATATATGATGATTTGCTGTTCATATCAATTATGGGTAGGTGAGGGAGCCAGCAGATGATCTTTGAGTCAGCTATGGATACTGCCGGATCTTAATGCCAAAAAATGCATATCGATGTGAGCTGCAAATCGGATCTTTAAAGATAGGTTTATCTGCTTTATGGGATAAACTTAGCAATTCTTAGTAAAGCGATTCTGTAACCGTTTTTACGGTTTATAAATTCTCATGGTTAAGTGATGCAGAAAACGCGCCGTTACGATGCCATAAATGCATTGATGGGCTATGTATTAGGTTGCGAGCACCTTATGTCAAGGCTTTAGTGTTTCTGCTTTACTCAGAAAAATTTCTCTACATAACTTTGTCGTGAGAGGTACTCGTCAATTGGATGGGTTAAGAATAGATGATGGCTTCACTATTCAGTGTGATGACTATACTTGGATCTTGGCTGAACGATACTCGTTAGAAAAATTATCTTTGAGTCAATTCTCAAAAGATGATTTTTTTCAGGATTTGCTTCAAAGTTCTGAATATATTGAAGTTGCATATGATAGCGTCAACAGCCGAGAAGAATTTCGTGGCCCTTATGTTCTTAGTTCAATTAATGCAACTGATTTCAAATTAATTCTATGGGATGATGTCAAATCTAAAATAAATCAATTCTGGCACAAACTCGATAGCTCCAAGGATATTGAGCTTAAAACATTATTTTTGGAAGTGGAGACATCTACCTCTCTTTGCTTTGCCTTGGATGAGAAGGGGACTTATGAAGAACGCCTCTGGAATTATTTGAAATTATTCTACGAATTTATAATATTGAATTTCGAGCAAAGAAGGGTCTGGATATTGACTATCGGGAAAGACTAAGGGTTTTACAGGACGAAAAATTTACAACCTACTACTCAATAATCTAGCCAAGTAGGGTGACCTCAATCTTTAACACCCCAGCACTGCCATCTCTAGCATTTTTATCGTTCAGAGGTTGCTCCTTTCTTCGAGATTTAGCTTGGGCTAACAATTTATATTTCCCTGGTTGAGCAGGCTGCCAACGGTATCGCCAGAGAGTCCATTCGTGGGGAGAACTGGGTTGATTGATCTCTGCATGGGTCCAGGTCTTGCCATTATCGGTACTGATCTTGATCCATTCCATGGACTGGGACTGATCAATCGCCACACCTGCAATGATCACACCTTGCTGCCATCCTTTTTTACCTGTGCGGGGGAGATTGACTTGAGATTGCTTATTCCAGACTTTTTGGCTTTGGACTTGCTGGGTGATAGCGTGGGTATCGATTTTTGCAGTATTGGACCAGCCTTGCCGTTCCCAATATCCTTGCTTTGGATCAGCAATAGCCTCAATTTCGGTCAGCCATTTGGGTTGCTTCTGACCATAACGCCCCGGAATAATGATCCGTAGGGGGAAACCATGGGATCGCGTCAGTGATTCCCCATTCATTCGATGTACTAAATGCACATCAGGCTGCATCAAGTTCGTGATAGGTAATGTTGTTTCATAGGAATCAGCGGCATGGAGCATAAACTCAACTGCCTTGTCTTGGATGCCAATTTTCTTTAGAAAAGGAAGTACAGGTGTCCCCGTCCACAGGGCATTGCCAATTTGCCGGCCTCCAGTGCGATTGCCAATGCACTCCATCGTTAGATAAAAGTCTTCTTGGGGAGCCGCTAAAATATCTTCAAAGGTTAATGTCAGTGGAGTATCCACTAATCCCGTGAATTTTAACTGCCATTTATCCTGATCTACCGTTGGTGACGAAGCATAGGACTGCACATAAAACTCGCTCAGCGGAGTGATCACATGTTTGGGCAACGGTTTATCAAACTGTTGAGGCTCAACAGGAAACAAAAGTTGCAGATGTTGATGTGTCGTACATCCAGGTAGCACGGTTGCGACCAGACCTCCCGAAGTCTGGAGCAGTCGCTTTAAAACCAGTCGGCGTTTCACGAATAGTTGTCCTGATCAGTCGTTCGATAATGAGGCTTTCTGTGTTTAAGCTCAGGAAAATTCTACAAATTTCTTTTGAATAAACGGCGAAGTCATTGCCGCTAGCAATCCACCATAGTCTAAATCAAATTTAACTTCACTACCGATCTTTAAATCAAGATGCTTGCTGTCAAGCACAACATGATCGCTACTGGATCCCAGTATTTCCAAGTCATCTTCTGGCTTGAGACTAGAAGGCAATATATCCTGGCGTCCTAAAGCAATAATGACTCTATGATGGATACCTCGATCTAGAAAGGTAGGGATATTACCAAAAGCATCCTGACTGATTTCTCCGTTAGGTAAAGATGGTTTTTGCTTAGACTCGATGACTTCGGCAATCAGCTTAAAAGCATTAGCATGCAAGCCAGGAATAGGATCTCTATGAAGCGTTTCACAGCCCAAGAGAATGGACTCACCGATCCGAAGATTATTGATTCTCTCAACCTTGGGTGCAGATTTATACCATTCATAGTTAGCTGAATTCCCACCTGACACGATAGGTAAACGAATTCGGAAATCTTGCTCCAGGACATTCGTTAATTCGGAGAGTTCGTGCATCTTTTGATTATTAGGCTTGATGCCGCCATAACAAGCTAAGTTGCAGCCAATACCAATAACTTCAATATTTGATAGGTGAGAGGTTTGTTCAATAAACTGGCTGAGGTTACAGGGTAATATTCCTTCCCGTAAGTCTCCTAACTCCACCATCACTATGATTTGATGAATCTTGTGCTGGGCATTGGCAAAATGGTCAAGCTTACCGACTGTCTCAATCTCTGTATTCAGACTGATATCTACATTTTGGACGATTGATTCTGCTTGACTCAAAGCCGTGCGCAATAAAACAAACCGGGTCAGAAGACCGGCATTTCTCATCTTGATAATGTTTTCGAGGTGGGAATCGGCAATAAATTCAACGCCACCTTGCAGCATTGCTTTTGCGATCGCAGGTTCTCCCAGGATTGCCTTAGAGACTCCCATTATAGAAATCCCTCTTTGCCCATACCGTTCACATAGGATGCGGGCATTGTGCTGTATTTTCGATAAAGTAATCTCTATTCTGGGTGCTAAGACCTTCATCGGTATTCATTCAGACCTATATCCACCATCATTGTGTCTAGGTGGTTACTAATGTAGGTGCCGTCAAACTCTTCTGGTTGAGTTTTTGCTGCAGTATGGGGAAATGCTCAGTTAGAGTGTGAACAAGTTTTTGGCATCCGTAGCTTAAGACATCCGTCGTTGGCAATTGCAGGCGATGCTCATAATCCAAGATGAATTCTGCGATTTCTGCCTCGCTCAGATTCTCGTGACTTAAGGTAATAGCCAGAACCCGAGCTTGGGAGAGGGCTTCAATGAGTTGAATTTCACTCGTTAAAGTAGGCATCACAAATTGCGGAAAGTCACATCGGGATTTGCGACCAGGAGGATGTTGAAGAATAACGCCATCGGGTAGGCTTCCCTTTAAAATACCGAGAGAACTCATAAAAGCGGGATGACTAACCGCACTTTGCCCTTCCACTAAGATAATATCGGGATTTTCTTCTTGATACGTTCGAACAATGGCATTCTCTATTTCACCAATCACGAATTGGGAGACCATTGCATCAATTGATGCTCCATACTTAGCACCCTGCATGAGGCCAGTTTGCCCGGTTGCTACCATCACTGATTTTAATCCCAGGCTATTTAAAGCCTTGTTTAACTCTACTGCGGTAGTCATTTTTCCGCAGGCACAATCAGTTCCTAATACCGCAATGATCGGTACATCGACTTGCGATATTTTTCCAGTAAAAACGTGTAAATCTGATAAGCTGGGCGGTTTTCTAATATCTCTTATTTGGATACCAAACTGCGCAGCGATACGCATGAATTCCTGATCTTCAGAGAAAAATTGATGAAGGCCATTGATAATATTCATGCCTTTGGACATGGCTTCAATAACCAAATGTCTTTCAGCTATTGAGATGGAGGCGTCCAAAGGAGCTTTACCATAGATATAGCAATCAGGAACCTTGTCTAGCTGTGCTAGTGCTACATATAAATTACTGAATATAGGGATATTATTTTTTTTGTCTCCTAGGACTTCCCCAGCATCTTGGCCTGATAATGAGCTGTCAATAACGCCAAGAATAGTATAGGTTTCTGAATGTCGGACTAACCCAGCTGCCGTCTTACCATCCACTAAGCCAAATTGACTTTCACAATAAATTAAAGCTGTTTCTTTTTCCATTTGTATGTGGTTAGGTTCCTTTGTTTATCCTTGTCGTTCTCGGCTGTAGAAGTAGTGTTGCTAAAATAAATAAGATTGAACCTAAGCTTTCGCAGGGTATGGTTCATCTATTGATTGCTGTCTTCACTCTAGTCATTCTTTCCTTAAAAAAAGTCTTCCAAGAATCATCATAAATACAGATATATTTGGCTGTATTTATGATTCTCATTTTTTGGAATAATGCTTTGAGAATTTAACTTTTTAGAAGCATCTTTATTTAATCCAAGACAAGATAAGTTAAAGATATGAATTGTATTTATTTAGCCCAAAAAATCTTTCATTGCGTTAACAAGTGTCTTAGATTTTTCAAAAATATTTATGAAGTTTGGTAGCACGATTTAGACCTAATTGTTGGCCTGAGTACATCTCAAATAGAGGCTAGTAGAGCTTGGCATAGATATAAAAAACGATTAGAAGTTTCTTAGTTCAACTTTGAATCTGAACTAAGTCTATTAAACGGAAGAAAAATCCGTTCCAGATGCCGCTGGCTTATGTTTAGAAAGTTTTATTGTGGCCTTGTAGATAACAAAGATAGGCAGAAGCTACCTCAAGCAGACGCCTTCATCGATGGTATTTGTTATCATCAAAAGGACGGATGTAGAAAAATCATTTGGCTTTCAATGATCAATGGGAAAACCAAGTAATGTTCTAGAAACAAATAGAATTTACGTTTAAAGAAAATTTTATTTGTTTAAATTATTCCTTTATTCATCATATCTTTAAAATTGTAAAAGTTGTTGATTTGAGCAAAGCTCGATTTTCTCGCCACCCTACTCATAATTTGTCTACTGTATGCAGATATGGGATTGTAGCCCGCCACCCCTGCACAAACACGAGAATTAATTACAACTTGCAAGTGACGGAAGGCTGCTAAGTATAAAGCCATGCTGACTGCTTTAATCCTTTTTTTACAGTCAGCACTGGCTGGCTAACTTCAAGAGGGCTGGATCTGTAAAGTCTTGGATACAGTATTCTGCACCGGCCTGTTTTAATTCCGCTTCAGAGTGGGTGGTGAGGACTCCCCAGCATCGCATTCCGGCATTTCGGGCAGCTTGGGTACCTGCGATCGCATCTTCGAATACCAAACATCGATCCGGTGCCACCCCTAACCGCTCAGCCACCAGTAGGTAACATTGCGGATCAGGTTTACCCCGTTTTACATCTGTGTCAATGACTTGAGTGGCAAAGAAGTTTCCTAATTGATCCTGATGCATCAACAGATCGACATTCTCCCGACAGGCTGAGGTTCCCAATCCCATCTTCAACCCTGTGGTTTGAGCTTGCTGCAAAAAAGGAATGAGACCTGGCATCCACACAATTTCATTGGCAATCAACTTGCGATAGACTGCCTCTTTCTCTGACCCCCAGCGCTGAATATCCCTGTCGGCAACGGGATATCCTAGCAATTCTGGCAGCAGTTCTTCATTTCTCTTGCCCCCCATCTGCTCTAATCGTTCTCGACTAGCGGCCGCTAATTCGGGGATGGTCGCACTATATTGCAGCCAAGCCTCAAGATGGTAGGGCATCGTATCGCAAAGTACCCCATCCATATCAAAAATTAGAGCGTCAAAAGGTAACGAGGTATCCGCAATAGTTTGATCTTGAGGGGAAACTTTTATCTGTCCTTCCATGGGGCATCCTATCCGTTAATGAAGACACTGTTCAAAACATGCTAACTTTTATAAAGTTTATTTAAGCATTCTTCCACCCCCTTGCCCTATGACTATGTCAAAACTCCTGTACTGGATTTATACCTTCATTCATCCAGTCATGATGTGGGTTCTGTTCGGCATCTGTATTTATGCCATGACTCTGGGGCTAAAGATTCGGACCACCCGCACCACAACGGATAAAGATCTCAGAAAATCTCTGATCAAACAGCGGTTCAACATCAAACACCACCAAATTGGCGCGATTTTACTATCTGTCATGGTGTTAGGAGCCATTGGGGGCATGGGTGTGACGTATATCAATAATGAAAAGCTGTTTGTGGGTCCCCATTTATTTGCGGGGCTAGGCATGACGGGGTTAGTGGCCATGGCTGCTAGCTTGACGCCGTTAATGCAGCGGGGGAGTCAAATGGCCCGCAATGTCCATTTAGGATTTAGTGTGATGATTTTAGGGTTGTTTGGTTGGGAAGCTATTACGGGAATGCAAATTGTCCAACGGATTATCGAACAGGGCTAGAATCCACTTCCGCAACGTAATATTGTTAACATAAGTTCACCTATTCACAGCAGATATGACAACTACAGCAAGTTCTAACCGTTGGCTCACCCTCCTCTTTCAGTCCGCATCGGATACGACCGTTTGGTTTCAAGTGGCATTAACCATCCTCCGAGTTGTCGTTAGCTTTTTTATGATTCATAACGGTGTAGATAAGCTTGCTGATGTGGATGGGTTTGCGACCAATGTCGTTGCCAATGGCCTGGGCCTCCCGTTCCCGGTTTTTCTCACCTATTGCTCCGCCCTAGCTGAAATCATTGGTTCTATTTTGCTAATTCTAGGGCTGCTCAGTCGCCCTGCCGCCTTATCTTTGGTGTTTACGATGTTGATGGCTATTCTCTTCCATCTCAAAGTTGACGGATTTAAGATCGGTTCTTTTGAGACGGCTACTCTGTATGCCTGTTCCTTTCTTTTCTTCCTGATCAATGGTGGCGGCAAGTATTCTTTAGATGCGCTAATCGCAAACAAATTAGAGAGTTCTGACGCATAGCCATCAAAACTCTAGAAAAGCCACATGCTTCGTCAAGTGTTTTCTTTCGCCTCAAGCTTTTTATAGCTTGAGGCTTACTTGTTAACCCATACCATCTGGCTTCGCGAGGTTAAAGAAGCGGGTGAGTTTAGGCTCAAATAATAGTTTGACTGTGCCCACTGGACCATTCCGGTGTTTGGCAATATTGAGTTCGCAGATGCCTCGCTCCGCGCTGTCAGGATCGTAGTAATCATCCCGATAAAGCAGAACGATTAAATCAGCATCCTGCTCAATGGAGCCCGATTCTCTCAAGTCAGACATCAAGGGACGTTTATTGGTCCGAGATTCTACACCTCGACTGAGCTGAGAGAGGGCCACTACGGGAACGTTCAATTCACGGGCTAAGCCTTTCAAAGCTCGAGTAATCTTGGATATTTCTTGCACACGCCCATCGGTCGCTTCTCCGCCCATGAGCTGAATATAATCCAAGACAATCATACCCAAGCCTTCGGGATGTTCAGATTGCAACCGCCGAGCATTGGACCGTAGCTCTGTAATCGAAGGATTCGGGGAGTCGTCAATATAAATTGACAGTTGAGATAACTTACCAATGGCTCGACTGAGGGGTTCCCACTGAGCCTGATTGATGCGACCAGCTCGTAGATAGTTGCTATCGATGCCAGCTTCACCTGCCAGCATCCGCTGGACTAGCTGTTCTTTGGACATCTCCAAGCTAAAAATAGCCACACCCAGATTGTGAATTTCACAAATTTGGCGAGCAATTTGTAACGCCAGTGCGGTCTTGCCCATCGCCGGACGGGCAGCCAAAATAATCAGATCCGACCGCTGGAAACCCTGGGTCATGGCATCCAGATCGTAAAAATTGCAGGATAGCCCCGGCAACACTTGCCCCAGAGATCGCTGTTCTAGATCAGCAAAGGTACTGGCCAAAATATCTTCTGTGGCGACCAATCCTTGCCGAACTCTATCTTGGGTAACGTTAAAGATTTGCTGTTCTGCTTCGTCTAGAACGGTTTCTAAAGTCTTAGAGGTGTCGTAAGCCAGTTGCATGACCTCTGTGGCTCCTTTGATCAACTGCCGTCGCAAAAATTTGTCTTTGATCAGGGCCGCATATTGGTCAATATTGATGGCACTAACGGTGCGATCAACAAGCTGAGCGAGCTTCCCTTGCCCCCCAACTTTATCGAGCTGCTCATGATCTTGCAGCCAAGCAGTGACACACATCAAATCCGTCGGACTACCCTGGGCATGGAGATTCAGAGCGGCTCGATAGATTTCTTGGTGAGCACTTAAATAAAAGGTTTCCGGCCGTAATAAATCAGCAACCCGGCCAATAGCTTCTGGGTCGAGCAAAATACCCCCCAGAATTGATTCTTCGGCTTCAACGTTCTGTGGGGGTAAGCGTTCGCTAGCGGGTTGAAAATCTAGCTCGTAAACCATAGGTATGCCAACAAGTAAGTCCCTGGATGCAGTCGATAGTCTTGGTAGGGAGTTGCTAGCACCCCAGTCCCTATTCGGGGACGACTTCTACCTTAACGACTGCGGTCACGTCTGGATGGAGCTTAATGTCCACGTCATAGGTGCCCAATGTGCGGATATCAGGGATATCAATTCCCCGCTTATCAATTTCAAACCCGCTGATGCTAGCCACCAACTCGGCAATGTCAGGAGAAGTCACCCGACCAAACAGAACGTTTTCTTCGCCTGCTTTTTGCTCAATGCGGAAAGTACCAATGGTTTGGAGAGCGATTTTTTGCTTCTCGGCTTCGCCTTTGATGCTTTCTAGACGCTTGAGTTCTTCTGCTTTGCGATGCTCAATCTGCTTAAGCACGCCGGGGGTCGCCCGATAGGCCATACCCTTTGGAATCAGATAGTTGCGGGCAAACCCAGGAGCAACTTCAACTAGGTCTCCGGTATAACCAAGTTTTCTGACATCTTCGTTTAAAACGAGCTGAACGCGTTTTCCCATAGCCCTAAGTGCGCCAATTAAGTAGAGTGAAAGCAATTGATCATACCTAATATAGTTACGCTTTGGCAATGTCCATCTCAAAAAAGATTGAAGACACTGGTTTAAGAGAACGAATCCGAGGCTGTCTCTAAAACTGGTTGTGTCAGCGCAATATAGATGTGCTAGAATCTGAAACTGTTGACAAAGATGGGTCGATGCCCGAGTGGTTAATGGGGGCGGACTGTAAATCCGCTGGCTACGCCTACGCTGGTTCAAATCCAGCTCGGCCCATTGTCATCAATTTGCCCATGTGGCTCAGTGGTAGAGCACACCCTTGGTAAGGGTGAGGTCACCAGTTCAATCCTGGTCATGGGCTTTGGTTAGAGTTTAGTGATGGCAAGCACTCTAGTGGATTTACACCCTAGAGTGCTTCGTTATTTTTGTACGTCTAGGGGTTCGTATTTGACCGAATTAGCCCCATTATTGCTATACGTACAGCAATGAAAAGGAAAAAACAGAAACTGCGACCCAAAGCTCCAAAGGGTGCCGTTGGTTATCACAATCGTCGAGGTGTCTAGCGTCTGTGCTGGTGGTGTCTGATCCAAAGTCGACGACAATATGACCTTGTCTTGAAAAGGTGAACACTAACAGCAAATAGCCCTTAGTCAACGCCTAGTTCCTTGGCCACGGCTGGAATATTATTCTTGGCAGTTGCCGTAGTCGTCAGCTTTATCCAATGCATCCAAGAGTCTATGGGCATTCGCAAACCCACACATTAATGAATCACAATTGGCCGTAGTAACATAATCAGTATTGAAGATAATGCGTGCCAAACAATGTCACCTATTCGAAAAATCATTACTTTTGAGGCAGCGGTCCCAAGTAATAATGACATCGCGAAAGCAGTAATTCGTCAATTCTACGGAATTCAGAACTCACAACGCTTACAAAAACTCTTAGAGGATATCAAACGCGAACCCTACAACTATGGCATGAAAATTACCTCAGACGGTGTAGGAGATGATGGTAGGCACCGATATGAGATTGTTCTCAGTCAGCAAAATCATCAGTGGTTTAAGATTACGCTAGCAGATATGGCCAAAGACTCAACAAACTCTGTTTAGCGATTGGTCGCTCACTTGACGGTTCATCAGGTTTTAAGGAATTTAGGCAGAAAATTTATCAGAGAGAAGACCCTCTCACACAAAGACAGACTCAGCTCATCAACCAAAGAGCAGCAGAACTCCAGCAAACGACAGGCTTGCCAGTTCAGGCAAATGTGCGAGAAGCGATCCGGGATAAAGTCTTGTTAGAAGGATATGTAGAAGCACAAGAACGATTTTTGATGGATCGTCCAGGCACTTCAAGCCTGAGAACTGCGCTTGATCAGATATTTAAGGGAACCCATCCGAAAAAACTCTCTAATGCACGACGTGAAGCTATTTTAGCGGAAGCCGACGAGCGTCGCGCTATCTTTACAAAGCATGGGATCAATGTTTTACCCGAATCCGTTAGAAATGCTGTAGTCTTGGAGCGTTTTCCCGACTTATGGCGTGAAACAGGACTTCCACGCGATCAATATACAAAGACGGAGGTTAGAACAGATAACTCACCCGTTTCTCAAGTCACTGTTAAGCTGCCT
>CALDHF010000006.1 GCA_937941595.1 uncultured Acaryochloris sp.
CTGCGAATTCTAGATAATTCTTCTACACAACTAGGTTTAGATAAGCTGATTTCAGATGAGGAAAGTCTAGAAATCGTCAGGGAAATGGTCAGCCGCCCTTTTGGACTCATTCTGGTCACAGGACCAACGGGGTCTGGAAAAACAACCACGCTCTACTCGGCCCTAGCAGAATGTAATCATCCAGGTGTCAATATCAGTACCGCTGAGGATCCTATTGAATATACTTTGCCTGGTCTAACCCAAGTTCAGGTTATTCGTGAAAAAGGGATGGATTTTGCCTCAATTTTAAGAGCTTTTTTGCGGCAAGATCCTGACGTTATTCTTGTAGGTGAGACTCGAGATAAGGAAACCGCTAAAACAGCAATTGAAGCTGCTTTAACTGGGCATCTTGTTCTCACCACATTACATACAAATGATGCAGCAAGTGCTGTCGCTCGCTTAGCAGAGATGGATGTTGAACCTTTCATGGTTTCTGCCTCTCTCATTGGTGTGGTTGCGCAGCGGCTGGTCCGTCGTGTGTGTTCTGATTGCAAAGTACCCTATCAGCCAAACCCTACTGAGTTAGGTCGATTTGGCCTTTCAGCTTCTCCAGGAACTGAGATCACTTTCTATAAGGCAAACACGTTATCAGCAGATGACATTCAGACTGCCCAAGCTACTAATCAACCCATTTGTGAAAACTGTAATGGCATTGGATATAAAGGTCGCTGCGGTGTTTATGAGGTGATGCAAATTACAGAAACACTGCAAGCACTCATTACAGAAGGTGCTCCTACAGAAAGAATTAAAGAAGTTGCTGTCGAGGAGGGCTTAAAAACCTTACTGGCTTACAGTCTCGATCTTGTGAAAAAAGGTGATACAACCTTAGATGAAGTTGAACGTGTCACGTTTACAGATAGTGGATTAGAAGCTGAGCTTAAAGCTAGACGAAAAACGTCACTCACTTGTCGTGTTTGCAATGCAGATTTAAAGCCTGAATGGTTAGATTGTCCTTACTGCACCACTCCCAGGTTTCAGGAATAAGCCGGGAGTACAGAATCATTCAGTTCGAAGTTTTGACTAAACAACCGACTTACTCTATCTGGGGATAATGAGAGGCATTTATGGATTATATGATTGAAGACTTAATGGAAGAGGTTGTGGAGCGAGGTGGCTCTGACCTCCATCTTTCCGCAGGTCTACCCCCTTATATTCGTATTAATGGTAAGTTAACCTCTACTGACTATGACCCATTAAGCTCTGAACAATGTCAACGTCTAATTTTCAGCATGCTGAACAATACTCAGCGAAAGCAACTGGAGCAAACTTGGGAATTAGATTGTTCTTATGGTGTTAGAGGGTTAGCTAGGTTTCGGGTCAACGTTTACAAGGATCGGGGCACTTATGCAGCTGCTCTGAGAGCACTTAGTTCCAAAATTCCTTCTATTGAAACCTTGGGACTCCCCAACATTGTTCGGGAAATGTCCGAAAAGCCAAGAGGTTTAGTGTTGGTGACTGGTCCAACTGGATCGGGGAAGTCAACTACTCTTGCCTCCATGATTAATAATATTAATCTTACCCGTGCTGAGCATATTCTCACCGTGGAAGATCCCATTGAATTTGTCTATGAGCCCATCAAGAGCGTTATTCATCAGCGCCAAGTGGGTGAGGATACAAAGAGCTTCTCTAATGCGCTTCGTGCAGCTTTGCGGGAGGATCCAGATGTGATTTTGGTGGGAGAAATGCGGGATCTAGAAACTATTCAACTCGCTATTACTGCTGCTGAAACCGGCCACCTTGTGTTTGGTACATTGCATACAAGCTCTGCTGCACAGACGGTTGACCGAATGGTTGATGTTTTTCCCCATGAACAACAAACTCAGGTTCGTGTTCAGTTATCAAACTCCCTTGTTGCCGTTTTTAGTCAAACCTTAGTTCCGAGAAAAAATCCTAAGCCAGGAGAGTTTGGGCGTGTTATGGCTCAAGAAATCATGGTTGGGACTCCAGCTATTGCTAATTTAATTCGTGAGGGTAAAACCTCGCAAATTTATTCTGCTATTCAAACTGGAGGAAAGTTGGGAATGATTACCCTAGAAAAAGTCTTGGCTGAGCTTTATCAAGCAGGAAGCATTTCTTTTGAATCCGCTGTTTCGAAAACATCTCGTCCAGATGAAATGCAACGCCTCATGGGTGCAGCTCCCATGGCTAACCAACGTGGAGCAGGTGCCGCATCTTACAGACGGTAATGTCCATTAAGCATGGGTTTCCGATAACCTTGTAATTTTTCCTATTATCATTCATTGCCGAGTATTGAGTTATGCCAACTTACGTTGTTCGTGCGCGAGATCCTCAAGGTCAATCTACCCAAAAAAAAGTTAATGCAACCTCCCAGAAAGAGGCTCGCTCTAATATACAGCGTCAGGGATTACAAATCCTTGATATCAAAGAAGCACAAGCTTTTAGTCTAAATGCCGATCTTGACCTCAGTTTTCTCCAATCTATAACGGTTAAAGATAAGGCTTTGTTCTCCAGACAGTTTTCAGCTCTTGTCAACGCTGGAGTTGCCTTAGTTAGAGGATTGGGAGTAATGTCTGAGCAATGCCGGAACCCCAAGCTCAAGAAGGCTCTGCTAGATGTCAATGCTTCTGTACAGCAAGGAATCAGTTTATCTGATGCCATGAGAGGGCATCCCGCAGCTTTTGATCAGCTCTATGTTGCTATGATACAAGCTGGTGAAACGGGTGGTGTGTTAGATGAGGTCCTCAACCGTCTGGCAACATTGCTTGAAGATCAAGCTCGGTTGAAAAATCAAATTCGATCGGCTTTGGCCTATCCAGTCATTGTAGGGTTGATCGCCGTTACCATTTTCCTAGGGATGGTCATCTTTTTGATCCCTGTGTTTGATGGAATTTTTAAGCAGTTGGGAGGTGATTTGCCCGCGTTTACCCAAATGATGGTCAACCTGAGTAATTTTTTGCGGACACCCATCTACGGTATTACAGCCGCGATCTTTATCTTTGGCTGTGTTTTTGCCCTTAGGCAGTATTATCGGACGCGTGCTGGTCGAGAGACCATTGATCGAATAATGCTTAAACTCCCCTTGTTTGGGGATTTGATCCAGAAAACGGCTGTAGCCAGATTTTGCCGTACATTTGGCTCTTTATCACGCTCAGGGGTTCCAATTCTTTATTCTCTTGAGATTGTGCGAGATACTGCTGGCAACCAAGTTGTTTCTAATGCAATTGACGAAGCCCGACGTGAGATTCAAGGAGGGGGGATGCTGAGTTTGGCGCTGCAAAAAGAAAAAGTGTTTCCAGTATTAGCCACTCAAATGATCAATGTGGGGGAAGAAACGGGCGAAATCGACAAAATGTTGATGAAGGTCGCAGATTTTTATGAAGACGAGGTTGAACAAGCGGTCAAAGCAATGACTAGTGTCATGGAACCGTTGATGATCGTGGTCTTGGGGGGTATGGTTGGTTCCATTTTGATTGCAATGTATTTACCTATGTTCAAAATTTTCGATCTGGTCTCGTAATTGTCATTTTCAACGAGAAGTGTGATGGGAAGATTTTAAACATTAAATCAATTCATCTCCATGCAACAAGCCAAGTCGACTAAGTGACTTGGCTTGTTTACAATATGACTGAGTATCTAGGAGACCTGGATCACTGGGCCAAAGTACTTGGGGTTGCGAGTAGCATTAAATGCCAAGCGTTCTAAACTATTATCATTTGTTAGACCTTACTCCTGATGCATCTGACAATGAGATCCGCGATGCTTACCGTCAAAAGAGCAAAATATATCATCCAGATACTACTCTGTTGTCTCAAGAAATTGCCATCCAACAATTCCAACTTTTGAATAAGGCGTACAGCACTCTAAGTAATCCTGATCTAAGAGGAAAGTATGATTATCAACTAGGTATAAATAAATCTCCATATTATTCGGGACCTAAAATTCGGCGTTCCAATACTTTCTCTAGTTCATCATCATTGTTAGATAGACAAGAGCGGCCCTTATCTGCTGGAGAACTCTTTGCACTATTGATTTTAGGGCTTACTTTTTTAGGATGTTTAGTCTTAGCATTAATACTGGCATTTACTCGTGGAGAAATGATGCTTCAACAAGCTTCTATAACTTCCTGTATGGGGTGAACCCTATATAGTGAGAAGTGAGGGTCGAGTATTACGTTTTTCCCTTCACCACTCATATGTCAGAGCTTCTTAGAAAGAATATAATGTGAAGCCTGCTCTCCATTATCCAGGAGCCTTCCTTTCATGAGGTCAGTAATCATTTATCGATTTCCCTCTTCTCTCCGAACCTCTCTAAATGCAAACTTCTTCCTCTCTTAGACTGCTAAGTTGTCATGAGTTGGCTAATGACTGAATTATGCTTACCTGATCCACAAACGCCCCTATACAACCACCCCCTTCCTCAAATCGAGCAGTGGTTGTTGAAGAAAGGGTGTCATCAAGATACACAAGATTTACATTTGTGGCGTATCGAGCATCCTCAATGGAAGGCAGAAATATGGTTAGATATTGAAGAGTTGTCTGTTATTTACTCGCCGTTAGATCCCAGTCAAAACGATATCCAACGGACTTTTAAGTACTCTTTAAGTCGCCAGGATATCGAGAACGCCGTTTTCTCTGGTCCTTAGATTTGCTGAGAGGGGCCCAATTTCTTGAGTGAGATTAGGATACTTTGCCGAATCGTCGATGCCTATTTTGGAAGTTTCGGAGGGCTTGATGAAATTCTTTGCGGTCAAAATCAGGCCATAGGGTTTCGGTAACGTACAGTTCGGCATAGGCCATTTGCCATAGCAAGAAATTACTAACGCGCATTTCTCCACTGGTTCGGATCAATAAATCTGGATCAATAATGCCAGATGTATACAGGTGTCTTTCAAATAGACTTTCATCTATATCATCCAAACTAAGTTGATTGTGCTGGACTTTGGCAGCAATGTTGCGGCAGGCCTGTATTATCTCTCGTCTACCTCCATAGTTAGTAGCTACAACAAATTTAATCGTGTGATTATCTTTAGTAGCAACCATTGCTCGCTGTATTTCAGTTTGTAATGTCAGGGGAAGAGCTTCTAGATCACCTACAAATCGAATCTGTACACCTTCGTTAATTATCTCTTGCAGTTCGCGACGCAGGACGCGCTCAAAAAGAGTCATTAGAAACTCTACTTCATCTGAGGGGCGGCCCCAATTCTCTGTTGAGAATGCATAGGCTGTTAATGCTTGAACGCCCCAATCTTTACAACAGCGCAGTAGTGATTTTAGGGTATCCACCCCTCGACGATGACCCACGATTCGGGGTAATCCTCTTTGTTTTGCCCATCGCCCATTGCCATCCATAATGACGGCGACATGTTTAGGAAGTCGCTGTATGTCTAGATCTGAGGGTAACTGCTTGGAGGGACTTGAGTGTAATGTCATATATTCTTGCGAGATCTAAGCAATGGGAATATGTGAGAGAGCAAAGCAAAGATTTGTTTTCTTATTTTTCTGCCTAAACTTCTCAAGCTTGGGGTGACTGTTTCTCTATCCACAGATAAGATTAATCGATTGGCTAACAATTCTCTTAATTTGCTGCTAGTTAAAGGGCGTCTAAGTATACCTTGTTCTGCCAAGGAGATAGAACCTGTCTCTTCAGAAACAACGATACAAACACAATTATCCACACGTTCTGTTATGCCCATGGCAGCTCGATGGCGCGTGCCTAGTTGGCGGGAAGCAGTTTGCTCTGAAATAGGTAAGATGACGCCAGCAGAAATAATTCTGTCTCCCCGAATTAGCAAGGCGCCATCATGAAGTAAGGTGGTTGTCTGAAAGATAGTTTGAATGATTTCCCGAGAAATTTCCGCACTCAATTTGATGCCGGGCACTGAAAAATCTCTTTCATCAATAGGGATATTGCGGGTTTCAATGATTAGTAGTGCACCTGTTCTATTTTGAGAGAGTTCTTTGACTGCATCAACAATTTCATCGATGATATTGTCGGGGTTTTGGGTGACCTGCTGTGCAGGGCGCAGCATTTTCAAGAGTTCCCCTCGCCCTAATTGTTCTAAAAATCGACGAACTTCTGACTGTAGAATAACGGCCATTGCCACAGACGAACCAATTAGAAGAAAGGTGAGGAGTTGATTTAGATAATTGAGTTGAAGAAGTTTACTTCCAACTGTGGCTAGCACCAAAAAAACAACGCCTCTTACCATCCACAAGGTTCGCCGTTCGGCAATCACCAGTAAGAGCATATATGTCAGGGCTAAAGCGAGGCTAATATCAACTAGGAAACGAAAGGTCTGAACCCAATCATGGTTTATCAGCCAATCCTTAACCCCGTCCATGCCTTCGGCCTAACCTTCTGTACCTTTATCCGTGCGATAACATTATTGAGTTCACTGTGCGACCTGAGCGAACATACAGCTAGCTTATGATATGTGCTAATGAAGATGTTGTTCTAATTGCCTGGGAAGACAGTCTTGGCGAACTAAATCCTGATATGTTTCCCGTCTCAATATTAGACTAGCATCCCCATTATGGACGAGAATGGCCGCAGGTCGCGGCAGTCTATTGTAATTTGAGGCCATGCTGTAATTATAAGCACCTGTCCCCATAATCACGAGAATATCGTTGGGTTGACTCGGAGGGAGGGTAACGTCTTTGAGTAGAACATCCCCGGATTCGCAATGTTTTCCTGCTACTGTGACTACTTCTGTAGGGGCAGTATTCATTCGATTGGCGATGGCAGCACTGTAGACCGACTGGTAGGTAATGGGCCGGGGATTATCAGACATTCCCCCATCAACAGAAAGGTAGGTGCGAATATCAGGGATGCTTTTTTGAGCACCCACGGTGTAAGCCGTAATGCAGGCGGGTCCAATCAGAGAGCGTCCTGGTTCACAAAAGAGCTTGGGTAGGGGCAGTTGAGCGGATTGACAGGCGTTGAAAATACCTTTGCAGACCACCTCTGACCATTTTTCAATACTGGGGGGATCATCTGATTCAACGTAACGTATTCCTAGTCCTCCACCGATGTTGAGTTCGTCCATGGGCAGACCTAGGGTTTTGGCCTTGACGAGCCAGCTGACAATCACGCTAGTCAGGTCTTGATGAGGTTGAAGCTCAAAAATTTGAGATCCAATGTGGGCATGGAAACCAACCCAATTGATCTCAGGATGTTGTTTGGCAAAGGTTAAGACTTGATCAACTTGGTTGGGATCAAAGCCGAATTTACTATCTAAATGCCCTGTACGGATATATTCATGGGTGTGACATTCAATGCCAGGAGTCATTCTTAACATGACTCGAGGAGAAGTTTGTTCCGAGTCAGCAATTAACTCGACCAGTTGTTCTAGTTCTAACCAGTTATCAGCGATGATGGTGCAGTCACTGGCGAGGGCCATTTCCAATTCAGCAATCGATTTGTTGTTGCCGTGAAAGTAGATGGTTGTGGGGTCCACGCCTGCTTGAAGGGCAGTATACAGTTCGCCTCCTGACACCACATCTAAACCTAATCCTTCACTGGCCACGAGGGCACAAATGGCCACACAACTCCAGGCTTTGGAGGCATACAAGACTTGGGAGGGGCCAGGATAATAGCGCTGAAAAGATTGACGATACTGCTGACAGGCAGCTCTAATAGTCTGTTCATCAACGATATAGAGTGGTGAACCGTATTGAGCGACTAGCTCAGTAACATCACATCCTCCAACCTTCAGCTGCTCCTCTTCCCCGATCTGGGCTGATAGAGGCAGGATGTTTTGGTTGGGTGAGGCCTGTGTAATAGAATCTTGATGGATATCTGCGGATTGGGTGGATACCATAAACCATTTAGGATGGGCTGAATGACCATGCGGCTGAGTTGAAACTCAAGAAGAGTCTCCGTGAAGTCTATCATATTCAGCTTTCTATGCTGCTAAGCACGATGATTGCCAATCTAGTGTTTTTCTTAAAATATCCAGGTTCTAGAGCATCTATTCAGGAAGAAATATGCGGTTGACCCAGCCTTTTTACGGATCAATACGATTTTCCAGGATGTTTTGAATAGGAGTGGAGACGCTAGATAAAAAGTCATAACCGGTTTTTTTCTCTAGGCTATCTATTGTGACTTTAAATTGCTGCCATTCTCTAGCTTTGATGCCCTGTTTGTTGGGCATATCCACGGCGATGACCTGGGTGTTTGGCGAAATTCCATCGGCACCGATATCTGTCTCATCCATGACGACAATGATTTTCCAAAGATTGCGGGGGGGGATCACTTTCCCGTTTGCGATCGCAGTTTGGTCTCCATACCCACCTGCAATAATATAAAGTTCTTTGCCCTGATCCACTAAATCTCGGCAGTAGTTCTCTAGGTCAACCCAGGGACCACGATTGTTGTCGGGGGCTTGGGGGACAATATTAGTCATCACAAAAGTGGCCGAATTATTCACTTCCGTATTGGTGCGATCGCCAGAGGGCGTCATATGTCCACGGTCATAACCACTGCGGCTGTAGTCACGGGAGTCAACTTTATCCCATGTGGGCGGTAGGCTTTGATCGGCGCGGAAATTATTGCGACGCTCTACGTCACCTAACCAGGTTTGGTTCAGCTGCCAGCTCACCCAATTCGGAATCCCTTTTGTCCGGTTGTAAGACAAGACAAATTGCGGCTTCTGCATCAGATAGTTATCAGTATTCGCTAAAACAACTCTGGCTTTGCTGGGATTCCCTAGGGCTAAATGATCAACAGGCGGTTTGATTTTATCTGCGACCAGCTCACATCCCGGCAAGAGCGTTAGGCAGAGTATAGTGGCGATACAGATTTGCGATCGCATCACTCTACCAATATTCATAATCAAACCGTAAACCAACGGAGTGTGACAATCATGATCACCTTGGGTTCAATTGAATATTTAGCCATAATGTCCCATCCAATCAACGTGTATGAAGCGCTTCGTACAAGGTTAAAACAGAGTCAGACGATTTTTAAACCATAGCTTGCTTTAACGCCGACATCGTAAACAGTGGATGGAGATGTAACCCTTCAGCTTCAAGATTAGAACGTCCACCCGCCTCCCGATCAATCACACACATAACATCTGTCACCGTCGCGCCTAGAGAACGTAACTCTTGCGCCGATAATTTAATCTGCCCACCCGATGTCACCACATCTTCAATAACGACTAATCTCTTACCCTGTAAATCTCCCCCCTCAGCTAACTTACAGGTCCCATAAGGCTTAGCCTTTTTTCTGACGAATAACGATGGGTATCCACTGACTTGAGACAGCATTGCTACAATTGGAATTCCGCCCATTTCTAAGCCAGCTAATGCATCCACAGGTTGGGGGATCATGGCCGCCAAGTGCTCCGCAATCGCCTTCAATAATTGTGGATTCGCCTCAAATAAATACTTATCAAAATACTCATGACTTACTTGGCCCGATCGCAATAAAAACTCACCCGTGATGTGAGACGTTTCATAGATAGCTTTCGCTAGGTCGGCTTTATTCATCAAAATTCATGGCAGTTGAACTAACTTATTTAGTTTAGATGTTAGGCTCCCTCTAGCAACCGCTCCCACTCCAAGAACCCTTTCATGCCCAATCTCCCTCAACCGTCAAAAAAACGAGCCCCAATGAACCGCACCCTAACCCTTAGTGAGATGGATCGGGAACGGTTGAGATCAAAGTTAATTCAGTTTCCAACTCCCAAAACGCCACTCAATGTCACTATCCACGGCAATTGTCTGGATATTGCTCCAGAGCTTCCCGATCACACAGTAGACTTACTAATCTTGGACCCTCCCTATAACCTCAATAAAGCCTTCAATGGCAAAACATTCACCAAACAATCTGTAGCTGCTTATGCTCAATGGTTAGATCAAATCTGCATAACTCTACAACCCCTCTTAAAACCCACTGCATCTCTATATATCTGTGGTGATTGGTTTTCGTCAGCCTCAATTTTTTCGGTTGCTCATACTCACTTTCATGTTCGCAACCGGATCACCTGGGAGCGAGAAAAAGGCCGTGGAGCCCGTTCCAACTGGAAAAACACAAGTGAAGATATTTGGTTTTGTACCTGCTCAAACACTTATACCTTCAACAGTAATGCTGTGAAACAACGTCGGAAAGTACTCGCACCCTATCGCCACCAAGATGGTACCCCAAAAGATTGGGTACAGACTTCCCAAGGCAACTTTAGAGATACTTATCCGTCTAATCTATGGACCGACATCTCTATCCCGTTTTGGTCCATGCCCGAAAACACCGATCATCCTACTCAAAAAAGTGAAAAACTAATCGCCAAGCTTATTCTGGCCAGTAGCAAGCCGGGAGATATTGTTCTAGACCCCTTTTTGGGCAGTGGCACAACCTCGGCTGTTGCCAAGAAATTACAAAGACAATTTATCGGCATTGAAATGGATGAAGAATATTGTTTACTGGCTGAGCGCCGACTAGAGTTAGCGGACATCCACCCTGATATTCAAGGGCTCACCCAAGGCATTTTCTGGGAACGGAATACAACTATCACCCCAACGACTCCATAAGCTAGGAGGTCATCATACCCATGCAATCGAAAACAGCTTGCCTAGAGATTGAGATGAACCACAAGATTTCCAGCTCTCACCAACACAGGATGCCTATCCATGCAAAATCATCTATGGGTAAATGCTTGATATTTTAGGATTTAACAAAATTTGCTATTTGGTGAGCTGGAAGCTAAATTAACCTCAATAGCTTGCTCTGAAATGGATCTGAGAAGAACAACACATAATTGCCAATGAGTATAGAGTACACAGAAGAAAGTATTGACCTTAGGAACTACATTCGCATTCTGAGGCGTCGATGGATACCCGCCACAGCTGTCTTCGGATCGGTCTTTGTCCTTACTGCGTTGGCAACTTTTTTGCAGAAACCTGTGTTTCAATCCGAGGGTAAACTCCTACTCAAGAAAGATAGTGGAGCCTCCCTTAGCAGCCTGGATATAGAAGGAGCCGGTGGATTAGGGGGATTAGAAGCATTATCCACTCAAAGTAGTCCGGTCGAAACGGAAGCGGAGATCATTCGATCAGAACCGATCATCAGGGAAACAATTGCAGCTCTGAAGTTAAAGGATGACAAAGATCAACCATTAGAGTCCGAAGATTTCTTGGAAGCTCTAACGGTCTTCAACATCAGTGATACAGACATTCTTAAGGTCGCCTACAAGAGTATTGATCCTGAGGAATCTGCTGCAGTTGTTAATCAGCTCATGCAGGACTACCTCAATAACAATATTTCTACAAACCGAGCAGAAGCAACTTCAGCTCGTGACTTTATTGAAACCCAAGTGCCCAAGGTTTCATCTGAACTGAAAAGGCTTGATCTACTTCTACGCCGATTCAAGGAAGAAAACGGCGTCATTGCCCTAGAAGAAGAAGCTAAAGTATCGGTTGAAGTTGAGGGAGAATTCCAAAAAGGTCTGGCCCAAATTCAAAGCCAGTTGGCTAATGCGCGGATCAAAACGAGTTCTTTGCGCAATAAGCTCGGCCTTACAGCCCAACAGGGGTCTAATGTAAATGCGTTGAGCCAATCTTCGACGGTCCAGACTGCTTTAGAAGAGTATCAATCTGTCGAGCGCGAACTAGCACAAGCTCTAAAAATCTATCAACCCCAACACCCTAGGGTTCTTGAACTAAAAGATCAACGAGCATCCCTCAACGCGCTGCTTGGCGATCAAGTCAGCCAAATCGTGACAACAACCCAACCTCAACCCCTTCGCAATCTCCAGGCTGGCCAGTCAAGACAGGAATTAACCGATGCTTTGGTCCAAGCAGAAGTCGAACGGCTGGGATTAGAAAAACAAGTTCTCTCCCTTGCCCAAACTCAAATAGATACTAAACGGCGGCAAGGCACAATCCCCAAATTAGAACAACAGCTTGTCGCGCTAGAACGTGAACGCATCGTTGCTCAATCAACCTATGAAGGTTTGCTCAAGGCCTTGCAGCAAATTCGCATTACTGAAAATCAAAATATTGGCAATGTCCGCGTTGTTTCTTCAGCCTTGCTTCCCAAAAAACCCGTTTCACCTCGAAAAGCGTTCAATCTGGCAGTTGGCTTGTTCTTAGGAGGGCTGTTGGGGTTAGGGACTGCTTTGTTGCTAGAAGCCTTAGATACCTCTATTAAAACAGTCGAAGAAGCCAAACAACTATTTAAGTACACCGTCTTGGGTAATATCCCTTTACTCAAAGATGTTGAAAAAATGACCCGTAAAGGTTTAGACCGCCCCACTCCCGATCTAATTGTTCGAGACTCGCCGCGGTCTTCAGTGAGTGAATCCTATCGGATGCTGCAAGCCAATTTAAAGTTCCTCAGTTCCGATCATCATGTCCAAGTTTTTGTGGTCACGAGTTCTATTCCGAAAGAAGGGAAATCCACGGTGGTGGCCAATTTATCCTTAGCACTCGGCGAACTTGGTCATCGAGTGTTGGTAATTGATGCTGATTTGCGACGCCCCTCTCAACACCAGGTTTGGGAATTACCCAACACCTTAGGCCTCAGTAATGTCTTAGTCGAGCAAAAACCTTGGATCGATGCAATTCGGCCAGAAGATGATCAGCTTGATATTCTTACTGCAGGGGTGATTCCACCTAATCCGGTGCCTTTAATTGACTCCCACCATATGGCTGTACTCTTGGAAGAATTTCATCAAGCCTATGATTATGTACTGATCGATTCACCGCCGTTAGCCGTCGCTGCCGATGCCTTGTTACTGGGTAAGATGACCGATGGAATTCTCTTGGTCACCCGGCCAGGATTAGTCGATTCTGGTTCTGCTCAATCCGCGAAGGATGCCTTAGAAAGAGCTGGCCAAAAGGTTTTAGGGTT
>CALDHF010000007.1 GCA_937941595.1 uncultured Acaryochloris sp.
GAGGAAATGACGATTTACTTCTATTCCAATAGAGAAATACCTTACGGCTGTTTCTCTAATTTTTCGGCTCACGGGTTCATTCTAGATAGTTTTTGGTGGCCAACGAGTGAACATTATTTCCAGGCCCAAAAATTTGTAGGGACAACCCACGCCAATCACATTCGGAACGTGAAAACACCTAAAGACGCTGCGCGGCTGGGAAGACAACGGACGCGCCCCCTGCGTTCAGATTGGGAACAGGTTAAAGAGAATGTGATGCGTAAAGCGGTGTTATGTAAATTTGAAACCCATGAGGATATTCGCAACATCTTGCTATCTACGGGTACACAAGAACTGGTTGAAAATGCTCCAGGAGATTATTTCTGGGGCTGCGGCCAGAATGGCACGGGCCAAAATAGGCTGGGGGAGATTTTGATGGAAGTACGAGAGAAGTTTGCCCAACCGTAGATCCCTAGGCCTATTCATCTTGAAGCGCTATGAAATTAACTCTGTTTGAGGATGCAGTATCGTTTTGCGATCGCACCCAACCTTACCTCCTCCATCACCCGGCGGAACACAATCTGCTGCTAGCATCCAAAGTGCTTTGGTTCGCGCTCCCAAAGCCTTTCCCACACCCCCAGACCTATTTATGGTTGAATCTTCAGGACAGATTCAAGCAACAGGAACTCGCACCCCTCCTTACAACCTCGTGTTATCAAAGGTGCTGGATCGACAAGCTATGGACATCATTGCTGAGTATTTTCATCAATCTCCAACACCGTTACCTGGAATTAATAGTTTTGTCCCTGAAGCTCAAGCCTTTACTCAAAGCTGGCAAGCTCATACAGGGCAAGCCAGTACCTTAAACATGGAGTTACGTATCCATCAGTTAACGCAGGTCCAACGCCCATCACAGGTGCAGGGGTTTTTGCGGGTGGCATCAAGGCGCGATCGCAAGCAACTTTTACACTGGTCAGAAGCATTTTCCCTAGAAACCTTTGGGGATCTCGAAGCCGATATCGAACGAATTCTAGATCTGCAATTGAAACGCCAGAACCTCTATGTGTGGTGCGATAGACAGATCGTCTCGATGGTCGCTGGACGCCTGTCTCAACCCGGAGGGGGGCGAATTGGCCCCGTGTATACCCCGCCAGAATTTCGACGACAGGGTTATGCCTCAGCCTGTGTTGCCGCCGTGAGTCAAAGATTGCTCAATCGCGACGCACATCGATGTTGCCTATTCACCGATATCACCAATCCCACCTCCAATCATATTTACAAGACCATTGGTTACGAACCCGTCTGCGACTGGCACGACTATCGTTTTACCGCAATTTAAATGCTGACTTCCGGCTACAATCAGCAACCAAGGCAGGCTCAAGCATGATTCTCACCATCAGTCGGCAGAACAATAGTAATAGTCGTTCCCTGACCTTCCTGACTGTCAAGATCAATCGCACCTTGCAAAGATTGGCAGACAATGTTGTAAACAATATTTAGGCCCAACCCCGTTCCCCCTTGGTGGCGAGCCGTTGTAAAAAAGGGCTCATAGACTTTACTCAGATGTGCGGCCGGGATACCACAGCCGTCATCCCTATAAATCAGCATTATTTGGTGATCTTGTTGGACAATCTGGAGTTCTAACTGTCCCGATTTACCGTTGGGATAGGCATGTTTAATGGAGTTGGTGACTAAGTTCGTGATCACTTGAGCGAAGACACCTGGATCGTTAGTCAGAACAATAGAATCTTCTCCAGTCACCTGCAATTGATGGCCTGAGCCTTGGACTTGGGGGTGCAGACTGGTAACGACCTCTTGCATGTAAGCTTTGAGATTAAACGTGCGCAGCTCTTGATGAGATTGGTCTACCGCAACTTTCTTAAAACTCTGGACTAAATCACCCGCTCGCTCCAAATTGCTATCGATCAAGAGTGAGCATCGGCGGACGACATCAATGTAACGGGTCAGAACGGATCGTTTGAGCTGCCCCGATGCCGTTGCTTGCAGAAAGAGTTCAGTTTCATCGGCTAGGGTTGAAGCGACAGTAATACTCGTACCAATGGGGGTATTGATTTCATGGGCTACGCCTGCGACGAGATGACCTAAAGCAGCCATCTTCTCAGCTTCGACAAGGCTAGCTTGCGTATTCTGTAAGGTTTCAAGGGTATGAGAAAGATTTTGATTAAGATCTTGTAGCTCTTGTTCGGTCCGCTTGCGATCCTGAATCGCTTGATAAATCTGATCCACCATCAGGTGAAAGGTCTGAACCACTTCCCCCAATTCATCACGGACGTGCAGCGAATTGGTTTGAAAGGCAGGGGTGGGTTGATCTTGATCAATCGCTTTGCCCACGTTCAGGAGATCTGTTCTTAGCCGTAAGATGGGTTGCAAAACCAAAGAGACAAGAGCCATCATGGTCACGAGGGTCACTGTTGCACAAATGAGGAGAATAAGTCCAACAATTCGCAAAATATAGGCTCTTTTATTCGGCCCCACAGAGGATGAATCTAACCGGACAATAACGGTGTACTGATCCACTCCCAGCGTTGCTGGAGACCAAACTACATCATAGGTTTTCCCATCTTGGCTTAATTGCCGAATAGTTTGGAATTCACTCAGATCGACAAATTCTAACTCAGGACTCTCCCCAAACTTAGCAATGGGCTGACCATTGGGCAAAAACACCTCTGCACCCAGTAAATATGAATCAAAAACGATGGATTTTTTTAGATCCTCTAAGATTTGAGGGTCAACGCCTTGCTGCTGCAAACTCACCCAGGGCTTGATCGTTGCCTGACCTACTTTCTCAATCTCGAGTAGTAGGTCTTGCTCACGTTTTTGATAAGAGGGAATCAGAATAACCACTTCGATCAGCAACAATCCAGTAAAGACCCAAAACGCTATCTTTCTCGATAATCGAGCTTTAAAGGGATTAGTGAATAGTAGCTGCAGCTGTTTTTTGAACGTAGCTTTCCCGGTAATCATGAAGAATAAATAGCAGTCACGCTAAGGAGTCAACTTGTTCCAAAACAATAGTTTTCATCTTTAACAATGCTGACTCCATAAGCAGTACAACTATGCTAACAGGGCATTTTCTCCAATATTTTTGAAACAAAAACCCTAGACATTTTGGGTCTTCAATAGCAACAGACCTGGTCACTGTGCTAAATCATTGCCGTAGTATGGGCAATCGTCTAACCCATTCGTACTAAGGATATTTATTTGTTTTGAGAGGATTAACAGGTTGTACATTCAGTAGATAATGGTGCATTATTCTCACTGATGTAAGCCCATCCGGTATCGCGTATTCTGGATGCCCCTAACCTCTGACTTCTTCATTCTCTAAATATGAAAAACGTACTACTCCCCCATCTGCTGGGACTACTGATTCTGCCGATGGTGGCTTGCACAGCCCCCCCAGCTCCGACCTCACCTGATTCCAGCCAACAACCTTTGGTCGCCGGGGCGATTCCTGATCAAGATCCAGAGAAGCTCCAGCGACTCTACAGCTTGTTGTCAGATTACTTGGAGGCAGAGTTAGGGGTACCTGTGACTTACAAACCTGTCAATAATTATGCTGCTGCCGTCACCGCTTTTCGGGTAGGGGATTTAGACATGGTTTGGTTTGGCGGACTAACGGGGGTACAGGCACGCTTACAAGTACCCAAAGCCCAAGCCATTGCCCAACGTGAGATTGACGCTAAATTTACCAGCGTTTTTATTGCTAATAAGTCTAGTGGCATCGAGCCATTTACAGATGTTAAAGGGTTACAAGCCCTCATAGGCCGCACCCTCACCTTTGGGAGCGAGTCCTCTACGTCTGGACGGTTGATGCCCCAATATTTTATGCAGCAGGCCAACCTTGCTCTCCAAGATTTGCAAGGAAATGTGGGCTTTTCCAATTCCCATGACGCCACTATTAAACTGGTGGAGGCAGGCACTTATGAAACAGGGGCACTCAACGCTCAGGTCTGGAAAGATCGAGTTGCAGCCGGAGAGGTCGATCTTGAGAAAGTCCAGATCATCTGGGAGACCCCATCTTATTTTGATTACCATTGGGTGATTAATCCTCAAGTCAAGGATCGCTATGGTCCTGACTTTATCCCCAAAGTTCAGGCAGCCCTGCTCAAGCTTGATCCGGCAGTACCTGAACAAGCCGAAATCCTGGACTTATTTGGGGGCAGTCCGTTTATCAAGACCGACAATAGCAACTATGCTCAAATCGAAAAGATTGGCCGCCAAATCGGAAAAATCAAGTAAGGGCGGACCCATTTTATCCCTCCAACAGGTGAGTCATCGGTTTGGTCCTATCATGGCTCTAACCGATCTGGACCTTGCTATTTATCCGGGGCAAATTGTGGCCTTGATTGGCTCTAGTGGAGCTGGAAAAAGCACAGTTTTACAACTGCTCAATGGCACCCTGCAACCCACTCAAGGACAAGTCTGGGCCATGGGGCAGCCTATGCATAGCCATATATCTCGCCGCCTCCAGCGCCAGATCGGAACCATTTATCAGCAACTGCATCTCGTGCCCTCGCTACGGGTGATTCACAATGTCAATACCGGGCATTTAGGGCGCTGGCCGTTTTGGAAAGCGGCGGCTTCTCTGATTTGGCCCTTGGCGATTGAGACCGCAACTGCAGCCCTGGACCAAGTTGGCATTCCAGACAAACTCTATGCCCGTACCGATCGGTTATCGGGAGGACAGCAGCAACGGGTTGCCATTGCTAAAGTCCTGGTTCAAGATCCAGCGGTTATGCTCGCAGATGAGCCCATCGCCAGTCTCGATCCTGAACGTAGCCACGATATTATGCGGCTTCTATGTCATCTGGTGCGCGAGCGGGGTAAGACCTTGGTAGTGAGTTTGCATGGGGTAGAATATGCGCAACGATATTGCGATCGCATCATTGGTCTTCAACAGGGCCAAATCCTTTTTGATGCCCCGGCTCAGGCCATTACCCCCGCCATGCTCAACCAGCTTTATTGCCTAGAACAACAGGCTCCATCCCAGGCAGACCTAAAAGTCAGCAATGACTAACTAGACGCCAAACACATCATTGGAACTGTTAGCCAAAACAATACTAGAATCCAAATCCAGCGCCCCCCCGTCATTAAAAATGCCGCCGCCTTCTCCGGTTAGGGCTTGATTCCCAAAAACTCTGCTGCCTGTCAGAGTGACATCACCTCCTAGACTGGCAATCCCACCGCCATTGACTTCTGCGCGATTAAAAGCAATTAAGCTATTCTCCACATCGAGATTGGCATTCTCAGCCAAAGCAACGCCGCCCCCATTATTCTGAGCTTGATTATTGACGACTAGACTATCGATTAGCTCGACGTTACCCGCATTAATAAAAAATCCGGCCCCGTTGACAGCCTGATTTCCAGTAATTAATGATTCTCTAACAATAGTTGTACTGTCAGGCGTCCCATTCCCGAATCCTCCAGCAGGATTAACCGTATTGACATTATTAGCAATCAACGTTCGGGTGATTTCAGCGATACTGCCCCGATTATCGAGACCCCCACCGCCCCCACCAGTGACTTCGTTACCAAACAGGATGGTGTCAACAACCTCTAATTCACCAAAATTAGTGATGCCGCCGCCGAAAGCGCTGGATTGATTTTTCGCAATCAAGCTTTGGTCTATCTTTAAGCGACCCGTGTCACTATTGCGAATGGCACCGCCCCCATCCGTTGCTTCTAGACTGGTATTTTCATTATTAGTAATAGTGCTCTCAGAAAGGGTGAGATCTTCAGCATTGGCGATAGCGCCACCGCCCTCACTAGAGCTACCGCCTGTCAACGTTAACCCATCCAGGATGACCTCTATCTGATTGGCTTCATCTAAATCATCAACATTGAAAATGCGAGAGGTATGATTGCCATTAATGGTAATCAGATTGCTGCCACCACTGATCTCCACACTATCCCTAATTTCTAGCTCACCACTCGTCAGAATGATGTCTTGACCACTTAACCTTGGATCAAAGTGAATCTTATCAACGCCAGAAGTTGCATTGGCGTCTTCAATAGCCTGTCTTAAAGAACCAGCACCCTGATCGTTGATATTCTCTACAGTAAAGTGGTTCATGATTTCTCCTTTATTGTTGTTTAGCGAATCCAAGTGCAATGGAATTACACCGATACGAGATTTTGCTCAATTTAACAATAAGAATTTAGGTTCAGTTGAAGAAAATAGAACTCAACAACACAGACTTCAGCAGTGAAGACAGGACTGGGAATTTGGCTCTACTCACTTCAAGTACGCCTATGGTTCATCACCACAGATTTTTGCTAGAGCCAGGTCATTACAATTAAGATTAATGCCTCAACAACTACAGCAATGTCATCCTTATCTTCTGTGTCCACTTCAGCTTCCACACTTCCAAATACCTACAACATCTCCCCTCTTATCCGGATCAGTCTCTGGCTGTTCTACTTTTCCTTGGTGACGCCCCTACCGATCTTGGCTTATATCAATCATGTTGGCCCTATCACGTTCGGTAGCCTCGGGCTGGGCATTAGTTTAGGAATTTTGGCTTTAGGGGCAGCCTTAAGTGAGCAAGTCCAACTCACCGAGGCAGGCATGGGTATTGAGTATCCCCAGTGGGTGCCTGCCTGGTTTCGGCAAGGCTGGTTTCTAGATTGGCAAGACATCACAGCCATCAAACCCCGATCAACAGGACAAGGTGGACGTGTCTATTACCTGGTCACCCCGAGCGGTGCGGCCAAACTATTACCTATGCGAGTGGCAGGCTTCGCCCACATGACCCGAACCATTGCCACCCAGACCGGACTTACCATGGTTACGGTCAAACCCTTAGCCCAAGTCTGGATGTACGGAATTTTGCTGGGATGCAGTGTGCTTTTGGCTCTCACCGACACCTGGATTTTATGGACAGGAATCAATCATTTATAGCCAACCTTTGATTACGAAGACACTAAACTCACTCTCAACTGCCAAGAAACAGCCACGCCAAAGAAAAACTCTCATTTCCGAGACTGATGACCAAACGTAAGCACATATTTGGAGAGTATTACTGCCAAATATGGAAATGGATGACAAATTGCTTTCGGGGACAAGCCTTAGTCCCATCTACTACATGATCAACTGCGACCACCCCGCTCATTCCGAACATATTCCAACCACCCAACAGCCTTGATCATCTCGAATTGATGGCATTCGCGCCAATATAACACTACAAGAGCGTGTCAAGACACTCTATTGCCTGTTTACTCTGCCAGCCGGTACCTGAGAGAAACATGCATCTTAATCAAAGGCCGTAGTGCTATGCCTCTCCCAAAAGTCATGCAGAGTTGGATAAGGCTGAAAAACTAGACGAGGGCAATCCCCAACAACTAAGCAGGCAATACCTAGACTTAAGTGATCAGCTCCCCAATCTCAACATTTTAGAGGGTTGCTGTGGCACCGAACATGGCCATATCGAAGCCATTTGCAAAGCTTGCCTATAGACTAAACACCACCGTATCTCAACAAAGCTCAGACAATAGATCATTCAACGTCTAGAAAAGACCCAGGCCAATATGATAATCAATAGATATCACATAGCGTCTCTTGGCCCCAATGACAGACGGTTCCTTCCCTCAACTCCCTTGCTTTCTCCATTTCAAAAGAGAAATGGCAATCGTATTCATACTGCTAGGTGGACTCAACCTATGTTTGGGAATATGGTTGTTGCGGTTGGGACAATTCAACATTACTCTCATCCTCAGCATCCCCTTCACTCTCATGGGATTGAGATTTCTCACCAAACCCGCCGCCTCTGTTCATCTCGATCAGGTCATTCTTTATAACCTGTTGGGAAATAAAGTCAAGTCTTATCCCCTCAGTGCCTTTTGTGATTTACGCCTAGAGGGGAACAAGCTATATATCAATCAGGGCGATACTCGCACCAAGGTGAATCTAGCCCCCTCAATGATTCATATACAAGATATGCAGAAGCTGAAAACCATTTTAGAACCACACCTTCAACTCCAAGCTAAATAAGGGAGTTGAGCAGCCGTTTTTGTGACTTGTTCGGCTTGGCCCAACAGCTGACCACAAGCATCCCAAGTTCCTGCCAACATCATTTGCCTAGGACCATCTCCCATATTGACCGCCACAGCAAGGTCTCCACATTTAACAGTCAGATGCTCCAAATCAACCTGCATTAGACCATCTGGCCGTTGGAGAAGCTGTGCTTGTAGTTGCTGTACAACATCTGCCGCCGCAGTCACACAGGGAATACCAATTGCCACACAATTTCCGAGGAAGATCTCGGCAAAGCTTTCTCCTACAATTGCCTGAATTCCCCATTTTGAGAGCGCCTGGGGTGCATGCTCTCTTGAAGAGCCACAGCCAAAATTGCCATTGACCACCAATATTTTTGCACCCTGAAACTGGGGCAAATCAAAGGGATGTTGCCCTCCTGTTTGCTGACGATCATCGGCGAAGACCTGTTGACCCAACCCATCAAATGTGACGCAGCGGAGGAAACGAGCAGGAATAATGCGATCAGTGTCAATATCATTACCACTAAGGGGAATACCCGAACCCGTGATCGCACGAACTTGATTCATATTTTTAGACAGGGTAAAGAGAACGATAGGTTCTCTATTCTGACACCATTTCGCACCCGCTGTTGAATATTGATAGCTCGCAGAAGCTGCTGATTCTACCATCACAACATGAGTTTGTGTCCCTTAAAATTTGCAAATCGGTAAAAGTTATCTAGGGGATGACAAAGTAATAATTATTGGCAATAAGACCATGGCTTCAGCTAAAGATTAGGGCAATGCCATTTGGCTTCATCTTTTCATGACTCTGATCTAGAGTTCGTTGCAAAAAATGCACAAATATCCATTTTTACCATTCTGGCCCTTCTTGCAAACCAACAATATTCTCTCGCAGCTCAAAAATGGTTAACAAGAAGGATTAAATGGGGTTCGTAATGACAGAATTTCATGGTTATATAGATAGCTTTTGTAATCTTAAAAAAAATAACGCCAATTTTTTTTATTACCAAGACAAAAAATAATATACTGATCTTCGGTGACTCTACGAGTCAAAGCTCTCAAGAGATTTTCTGCGTATTTTCTTATGAGATATCAAAAAATAGCAGCTACTCCTCTTAAAATCCAGAAACCATCACAAAAATTTGGTTAAAACTTTCTGTCGTCATTGTCCTCTAATTCAATGTTTTGAGAATTTAAAATCACTCTTGCTTGATTTCAGCAAATCTCTCTTAAACTATTGAGCTTGCATAAAGGTAATCAATTATTGTTAATATACTTTGTACCCATATTCTAAGGGAATATACGGAAAGTCTTCAATCTCAAGACATCACTGGGTAAATCCATACTTCTCACTACAAGGAGAACTTTCCGGGAATTTGCGGAGGACAACCCATACTAAATTTAGATAAATATGGGGAACACTAGGTTTATGAGGCAGGGACACTAGCTAAACACATGTTAAAAGCATTTTATAAAGCTCAGGTTTATCGGAATGTGATGGAAGAGCTTGTCGAGGAAGAAATTGACAGGCAAACACGCAACCTCAAACCTGAAACAGCCAAGGCTCTAAACCGGATTGATGTTGTCTCCTATGCACTCAATCGTTTGCCACCACTCTACGCTTCCAGTCAGGAAGGTGTTTATCGACAAAAACAACGAGGTCAACAACAGTTCGGCCAACGCTTGCGGGCAGCTGTGCATCAATCATTGAAAGTGGTTGCTCAGCAACCCACACGAGTCACAACCCCCCTTCTACCTCAAGAAGAGGTAGAAGCAGAAATGCATATTGCCAGAATGGCGTTGGAAGAGTTAGCAGACTCCATGAGTGATCTTGATCTCGAAATGGAAAGTTAATCCCGCTTATCCCATTAGATGTTCCAGATGGTCTTTCCTAGACTAAGTCAGCGAAGACTTGCGATGGGGGCTTCAAGATTTAGAGGTGATATCTCAGCAGACATAGTGTTACACAGAAGCATTTCGTAGCACAATGTCTGCATTTTTAGCAGAACCTAAGAATTCCGCTGCAAACCGAGTCGTTTTCAAAGTGAGCTTTAATGATCTCTTCGGGCTAACACTGGGAATGATAAATAGTATGGGGGTTACTTCAGGTCTCTAAGAGATAGGCAGGTATATCAGTAACAGACCTAAGTTAACGAAAAATGAAGAATAGCCTTTCACACTAACACGATGCTTATCTATTGAGCTAAAAGATGAGAGCAATGAGCCTTACAGCTTCTCTGGATCTAACTCGGTAGCAAACATCAGAGTATGAATAAAAATAACTAAGTATGACTTAATATTTCATATTCATCATTGAGGGAAGGTTCATTCCTAAAATTTTCGTAAAAAACTCCGCTGAGATGAATTAACCTGAATTAGTCAACGGTCCCAATCTGTGCCAATGACACAGTATGTACATTACAACGTTGTGTGTTGAGAAGGAAGAACAATACCAATGGCAGCAACTATGAGTGGCAAAATTTCAAACAAGTTGAACGCAGCAGGCATACTGACACAGCATGCTAATGCCAAGAAAGATGGTTGCTTAATCGTCTCTAACGGTTCCATCACTTGGTATTTTTATCTCGAAGAAAGCCAGTTGGTCTATGCGACCTACTCTGCTGACCCCCTCGACTTGCTGGATAACCACTTGCGACGGTTGAGCCGTCAGGTCCCTATTCTCAACAGCGAAGTTCGGACCCAGGTTCGGATCAATTTCAATGGTGAATCCTCAGATCAAATTTGCCCTGACTATCAAGCCATTTCTTGGTTAGTCAGAACCAATCAGTTAAAGCCGGCCGAAGCAGCCACTCTAGTTGAAGGGATCGTCATTGAGATCTTGGAATCATATCTTTTATTATCCGAAGGAACATTCAAATTTTTACCGAAGTCGGCCCATCTCCCAGTCTATGCAAAACAAACCATCGACCCATTGATACAAAAGTGTCAAAGACGCATCCAAGCATGGCAGTCCCTAGGGCCAACAATATGGTCTCCCCATCAGCGTCTTTACTTTGTTGAGAAAAGCCCTGGAGCCGCTAAACTATCTCCCAGCAAAATACAACAGTTACAAAAAATCCTGCGGGGGTTTAGTTTCCGTCATTTAGGCGTGCTCTTAAATCTCGATGAGCTGCAACTAGCCCAAAATCTTAACTCCCTTATTGTCGACCAGGTCATCCTACTTCAAGATCCCCAACCCCCATTTGACAGCTTACCTAGGCTCTCGGTTGGGACCTCTACCAATGCTGATGCAAGTACCAATCGTTCTTCAACCTCATCTGATAATGATGCCGCCTTAGGCACAATTGAAACGAGTAACATCAGGCAAAAGCAATACACCATTGCCTGTGTAGATGACAGCCCCGCTATTCTCAATACTATTAATCGGTATTTGCAAGATGAGAATGTAACGGTGGTGATGATTAGCGATCCCGTCAAAGCCTTAATCCAAATTATGCGGGCCAAACCAGATTTAATTTTGTTGGATGTGGGGATGCCATGGGTCGATGGCTATGAATTATGTCGATTGATTCGCAAGAATTCGCAGTTCAAGAAAGTTCCAGTGGTAATGGTGACAGGTAACACAGGACTTATTGATCGAGCCAAAGCAAAGGTTGCAGGAGCCACAGATTATCTAACTAAGCCTTTTCAACAGGCCGATCTTCAGAAAATGGTGTTTCGCCACTTAACCTGAGATGATTATGCAGATAGATTTTGAGTACGAACAGGGCACGTTAAGAACAGCAGAACATCAGTCTAGGCCATAGTGGACAAATTTATTTTTTTTAGGAGCAGAAAGAAATGAGAACAGTTTTAGTGGTAGATGATGGTCCAGCAGAACTAGAGCTAATTTGCCGTTACCTCCGGGATGGTGGCTTTACCGTTATCAGCACAACAGATGCCAAAGATGCTTTGGAAAAAGCTGAATCGCAAAAACCCGATGTTGTCGTCACTGATGTCGTTATGCCTGGGATGAGCGGATTTGAACTTTGCCGCAGTCTCAAGAAGAATGAAGCCACCCAGCAATTGCCAGTTGTGATTTGCACCTCCAAAAATCAGGACCTAGATAAGCTGTGGGGCAAAAAACAGGGGGCCGACGCCTATGTTACGAAACCCTTTACCCGCGAAGATTTAATTCACGCTGTTCAATCTGTTGTCTAAGTGATGAAACTGCCCACGATAGAGCCTCAATCATC
Organism: uncultured Acaryochloris sp.; assembly: GCA_937941595.1. Lineage (GTDB taxonomy): Bacteria > Cyanobacteriota > Cyanobacteriia > Thermosynechococcales > Thermosynechococcaceae > Acaryochloris. The sequence continues at coordinate 12,195 of CALDHF010000007.1, forward strand.
ACCCTTACAGGAAGGTTTGGGTGATCCTTACCTGAGATTGCAATTAACCGATAGTGTCCCTATTGCAATTCCGATGGAGGCAGCACGAGAAGTTCTTGTGGTGCCAGTTGAACAAATTTCTCCGATTCCCAATATGCCTGATTGTTTGCTGGGGCTACTAAACCAGCGTAGTCGGGTGTTTTGGGTTGTTGATCTATCCATCATGTTGGGATACGCAGGCTTAACTGCCAATACCCGACAATTCAATATTGTCATCCTTCAAGTTGGACAGATCCCCTTAGGACTTGCAGTGCCATCGGTACAAGGGGTCACACGATTCTCTGCAGATATCATTCAGTCCCCCATTGGTACAGTTGCTCCTAATATCGCTCCCTACCTACGGGGGTGTTTGCCAGAAGAGCGGGAAATTTTACTAATCCTGGATCCTGACGCAATTGTTTTTGCTTCTGAGTTGCAACGTAAATAAACCTCATGGGGGACTGTTATTGAAAAATCTATCATTAGCTTTTTAAGTCGACCCTGACGACAACAACCTGATTTATTTTGGATCTCCTTTCTGAGTAGACAGCGCAGCAATTACATAAGATTCGTCAAAACTAGGATCTTCTAGACACCAATATCCGTATATATGTGAGGCACGACTCCCCATGCACATGCAAGATCATGCAGATGATGCCAGTTTAACCAATAATCTAGGCGACAATAATCAGCTCATTCCCCTCGACTCTGAGCAGATTTCTGCTGGCCTAAATAATACCTATGCCCAAGAGGAAGGGACCTCTAAAGCAGTTGCCCCCATTCCAGCAACCCCTATTGACAGCATTGATGCCACTCCAGACGCAGCATCGGTTAAACCTCTATGGCAGCGGCTAAGCCTCAAAGCCAAAGCTACCTCTTTGGCTGTGTTGGTTGGGGTTGCCCCTGTGATCGCGATTGGTACGGCGGCCTATTTCTTTGCGAACCAATCGGTGTCTGAAAAAATTATTACCAACAAGGCCGCCACCACTGAACAGATCGCGGCTAAAGTTGCCACCTATATGCGAGAGCGATATGGTGACATCCAAATTATGTCCAGCTTGGATGTTTTTGTGGATCCTACTCTGCGGACCTCCACTACCAAGCAAGCGAAGCAAGCAGCCTTA
>CALDHF010000008.1 GCA_937941595.1 uncultured Acaryochloris sp.
TATCTCTAGCAGAAGGAGAAGGCCGAAACGCCGTCTTTCTGGCCTCATTGGGATTAACAGTACATGGCGTTGATGGCTCAGAAATCGGCCTTGCCAAGGCCCAAAAGTTGGCACATGCAAAAGGTGTAGAAATCCAGACAGAAGTCGCTGACCTGGGCCTGTTTGAGCCACCAGTTAATCATTATGGATCGGTCGTTTCAATCTCAGCTCATCTCCCCAGCACGATTCGAAACAAGCTGTACCCGCTAGTAGAGCAATGTCTAAAGCCCAATGGCATCATCCTGCTTGAAGCCTATTCAGAAAACCAAATCACTCGTGAAACGGGTGGTCCCAAAGACCTCGATATGCTCATGACCTGTGCCAAAGTTGAGCGTGAATTTCCCAACTGCGAGCCAATTCTTTTACGGGAACTTGAGCGAGAAGTCTGGGAGGGGAAATACCATACAGGCATGGCTTCAGTCGTACAGTTCATTGCTAGAAAGAACACCTAACAGATGATCTCAGTCCTTCTTTAAGAAGAGCGGTATAGGTATGAAGTTGCGATCGCAAAAAATGACAGTCGAATGATCAAAAATCTATTGACTCTACAATTGAGTAGCAATCTGTGCACTGCTTGAAGTCGTATGACCACCATTCGTCAAGCCAAACCGCAAGATCTAGAAGAGATCAAGGCATTTTATGGTCGTTGTGGCTATGGAGGAGGCTTGAAAAAAGAAGATCTGATTTTGATAGCGAGTTCAAACTCACAGCTTGTTGGTGTGGTGCGGTTATGCCCCGAGCAAGATGTTCTCGTTCTTCGTGGAATGCAGGTTCTTAAGCCATTTCAACGTCAGGGTATTGGCAAACGGCTTTTGCAAACTTGCACCGAACATATTGAAAATAGGATCTGCTACTGCATCCCATGGACCCATTTACGATGGTTTTATCAGCAAGGTGGATTTGAAAAAGTAGCGTCGGACGTGCCCGATTTTCTGCGAGAGCGGTTTGAGAGGTATCGAAAACGTGGGATGCAAGTCATTCTCACGTGTCGATGTCCCATCACAACGTGAGCTGGAAGGATTTTATAAAGAATTGATGAAATGCAATAACCATAGATAGGTTTAGAGAGGAAATCTAGGAAATCTTCTAAACTACAAAGACAAAACTGTAGGAACTGAGCTGCCTGTGGCCACTATTCGTTGTCAAGATCTAACCTTTACCAATATTGAGGCCGTAGTCTTTGACAAAGATGGCACCCTTGCAAATACCGAGTCTTACCTCAAACATTTGGCCCGAAAGCGATCTCACCTAGTGGAGGCCCAAGTACCAGGCGTGCAAGAACCACTTCTATTAGCATTTGGCCTAGAAGAAACCCGCCTCAATCCAGCAGGATTAATGGCCGTTGGGAGTCGGCATGAGAGCAAAGTCGCTGCTGCGGCCTACATAGCGGCAACGGGACGCAACTGGCTAGAGGCGTTAGAAATTGTTGAATTAGCCTTTATCGAAGCCGACAGCTCTCTCCAACCAAAAGCCGACCATACCCCACTGTTTGCAGAGACCCGTGAAACCTTAACCCAATTAGTTCAAGGCGATCTCAAACTGGGAATTTTGTCTGCTGATAGTTCCCAAAATATCCAGAAATTTATCGAGACCTATGACCTAAACACTCAGATTCAGGCCTATGTGGGGGTTGATGGCTCGATCACCAAGCCCGATCCATCTCTATTTCTGGATATGTGTACTCAACTCAAGGTCTTACCCCAGCGGACCTTAATGATTGGGGATGCTGCTGTGGATATGAAGATGGCCAAGGCGGCAGGGGCCGCAGGCGGAATGATGGTCAATTGGGGTTGGCAAGGGCAGACGGATACTAGACTAGCTGATGCTGTTTTGAACGCATGGTCGGAGTTAGCCATCGTCACTGAATAGTCTCTTATTGAAAGTTGAGGTTTAGGTCAGCGTATCTCCAGGGTCCATCTCTAAAGAGGATGCTATAATTCTCTGAACTTCCAGAGATTATTAACTATTCGCTTTGCTCCACAGGAGGACCAAGATCTTGCCTAAGCGCTACCTCTTCACCTCAGAATCAGTGACTGAAGGTCATCCCGATAAAATTTGTGATCAGATTTCAGATACTGTTCTCGATGCTTTGCTGACCCAAGACCCCACGAGTCGCGTCGCCGCAGAGGTTGTCGTCAATACAGGTCTAGTGTTACTGACTGGGGAAATTACAACTAAAGCCCAAGTCAACTACGTTGATTTGGTCCGCCAGAAGATTACAGAAATTGGCTATACCGACTCTGACAATGGATTTGCAGCCAATAGTTGCTCCGTTTTAGTCGCTTTGGATGAGCAGTCTCCTGATATTGCCCAAGGGGTGGATACTGCCCAAGAGACTCGTGAAGACAAGAGTGATCAAGAACTAGACAGTATTGGTGCTGGTGATCAGGGCTTGATGTTTGGGTTTGCGTGTAATGAAACCCCTGAGTTAATGCCCTTGCCCATTAGTTTGGCGCACCGAGTGACCCGCAGTTTGGCAACGGTCCGCAAAAAACAGCTCGATTATCTACGCCCTGATGGTAAATCCCAGGTAACGGTCACCTATGAAGAGGGTCGCCCGGTGGGTATCGATACTATCCTGGTATCGACTCAGCATGATGCTACGATTGGCGATCTAACGGATCCAGCTGCGGTTCAAGCCAAGATCAAAGAAGATCTCTGGAACTTAGTGGTCACACCTGTCTTTGCTGATATTGATATTAAGCCGGATGCCAATACTCGGTTCTTAGTTAATCCCACAGGTCAATTCGTCGTGGGAGGTCCTCAAGGGGATTCTGGCTTGACAGGACGGAAGATTATTGTCGATACCTATGGTGGCTATTCCCGCCATGGCGGTGGTGCTTTCTCGGGTAAAGATCCCACAAAAGTGGATCGTAGTGCTGCCTATGCCTGCCGGTACGTTGCTAAAAACATTGTGGCAGCAGGTTTAGCCGATAAATGCGAGGTTCAGCTCAGCTATGCCATTGGGGTGGCTCGACCCGTCAGTATTCTGATTGAGACCTTCGGCACTGGCAAGGTTGACGAAGATCGGCTCTTGGAAGTCGTGCAAGAAAATTTTGAACTGCGTCCTGCGGGTTTGATTCAGACTTTTGGGCTCACTAAGCTACCCGGAGAGCGCGGCGGACGCTTTTACCAAGAGGTAGCGGCCTATGGTCATTTTGGTCGGACCGATATTGATTTGCCTTGGGAAGCAACGGATAAAGTTGCAATCCTTAAGCAAGCACTAAGCCCAGCCGTATCTGGGAATGCCTAACGAATGTCTTCATAGAACCGTTTGAGAAAGGTAGCAGGGATACCCATTATCCATAGCCATCCAATCGAGTGGTAAACGATCGTCGCTTTGAGTGATCCCCATTTCACGAGGCGGCGATCTGAGGATTGGACTGTGCGGTTGACTAATTGAATCTTGCCGTATTTGACAATCCGTAGACAGAGATCTGCATCTTCCATAATGGGCAAGCGAGTGTCAAACCCACCGCAATCCCAGAAACTTTGCTTTTGGCAGAAGATGGCTTGATCTCCAAAAAGAACTCTAAACCCTTTAAATAGGAACAGATAGGGTCGGGAAAACAGTGCCCCGTAATAGGTTTTTAGATAGTTTTGCAGGGATATCCCCCAGCGAGTTGCGTGGGCACCCTTCATCAAGGAGATAAATCCCCCACAGACAACTTGAGGCTGAGCTAAAGTCTGGTTAATCAGGGTGATCAAGTCTTTGGGGACGACCGTATCTGCGTGGAGAAAACATAGCAACTCTCCGGTGGCGACTCTAGCACCATCATTCATTTGTACCGCTCGACCGCGAGCAGCGGTGAGAATTGTAACCTTGCCTCCTTCGGGCATCGTTGCGGCATAGGCTGTGGCAATCTCTATGGTTGAATCTGTACTGCCGCCATCCACCAATAAAATTTCTGTTGCTGGGGGGTCCAGGGCTTTTAAACATTGGAGGGTACGGCCAATCACTGCGGCTTCGTTGAGGATGGGCACAATGATGGAAACTTGAGGCATAGCACACTCAATGGTCTGACCAGGAAACCTCTAATTTACAGTGGCGAGAGAATGCAGGGCTAGAACACGCTCCCCTCAACTTCAAACCAGACGCTTAGATCATTGTGTGCCAGAATCAGGAGTGTTGCACAGGGGTTGTTGATGCTGGGCACCTTACTTGATCGGCGTTATAGAGTGACTGCAATTTTAGGGGCAGGCGGGTTTGGTCAAACCTATATTGCCGTAGATACCCGACGCCCTGGCAATCCCCAATGTGTGGTTAAACATCTCAAGCCTGCCAGTGCGGACCCGCAGTTCCTGACGGTTGCTCGGCGTCTGTTTCGGACAGAAGCCGAAATGTTGGAAAAGCTGGGACGCCATGATCAAATTCCTCAGTTACTGGCTTATTTTGAAGACCAGCAAGAATTCTATTTAGTTCAAGAATTTATCGAGGGGCAGTCCCTAAGTGCAGAACTGCCGATGGGCCAACCGCTGCCTGAACAGCAGGTGATGGGTATTGTGCAAGAAATTCTGAATGTTCTGAATTTCGTCCATTATCATCAAGTCATTCATCGCGATATCAAGCCAGATAACTTGATCCGACGGCAGGTTGACCGTCACTTGGTGCTGATTGATTTCGGTGCAGTCAAAGAAATTCGCACCCAGATTGCAGATGGGGGGCAATCGGCTGGCTATACCGTGGGCATTGGCACTCAGGGATATATGCCTGGTGAACAGCTCTCCGGTCGTCCCCGACTAAACAGCGATATTTATGCGGTGGGTATGATAGGGATTAAGGCCCTCACGGGGGTGGAGCCCATCCAACTGCCGTTTGATGACCAGACGGCCGAGATTCAATGGCGGTCGTTGGCCCCACAGGTGAGTCCAGGGTTTGCCCACGTCTTGGAATTGATGGTGCGATCGCAATTTAATACCCGCTATCAATCCGTAACAGAAGTTCTCCAACATCTTCAAGCCCTTACCCCAGAGCCTGGGCCACAGTCCGTCCCCTCTACGGAACAAGTTTCTCCGTCATCTCCTCCAGTGGCCCCTGATATCCCCGTCACTGATATTGTGAGTCCTAAGCCATCTCCAACATCCCGTGCACGAGCTTCATTAGGGTGGATGGCGGTCGGCTTAGTGGGTGTTTGTGGAGTAGGGGGAACTCTTGCCTATGCTTTGGGGTTAATGCCCAATTTCCCTGAATTTCAAAGTCAAACCTCTGACTCTACACCGATCCTGCCTTCAACATCACAACATCCAAAATCGGATTCTTCCCCGCAGATATCAGCCTCACCCTCTCCAGACCTTATCCTTATCCCTGATAACTGCGAAGTCACCGTTAATGATCCCGATCCACCGTTAAATGTGCGGGCCTCGCCTGAAATCATCCCCAGCAATATTGTCACAACCTTAGACAATGGCATAGCCCTATCTGTCCTTGGGCAGCAAGGAGATTGGCTGAAAATAGACTCTCCTGTCGCTGGATGGATTTCTGAAAACCTCACTCAGCAAGTCTGTTCCCTCCCCAAAAAACGTGTGAGCTTTGCACCAGGGGCAACAGGTTCACTCATTGAGAACACCCTCAATGCTTATGAACACCAACCCTATGTGCTCAACGCTCAAGCCCAACAAACCATGACGGTCCGATTAAAGTCGGGTTCGGTAGACATTCAAGTTCAAGATCCCCAAGGCGGAGCCTTAACACAGGTCAATACCCAAAATCCGGTGGGACAAGCCACACTGCCCCTGAAGGGTGATTACAAAATTACCGTTGCGAATCGCCAAAAGTCTTCAGAACGATTCAGTCTGGACGTTGATGTCATTAGCCCCGACTCCATTGTCCCTCCCGTTTCAACCTCTCGGATACAGTTTCCTCCGGGAGCAACAGGGACGCAGCTCAACAAAACGATCCAAGCCGGACAACGACAACGGTTGCTGTTAAATGCAGGGGCTCAACAGCAACTGCAGATTGATCTTTTGCAAGGAGATATTCAGGTTTTGATTCAAGACCCCAATGGTCAGTCATTGGCTCAACTTAGTCCCAGGAAAGCGAATTGGCAAGGACAGCTTCCTAGTACCGGAGATTATCTGTTGGATATTTCGGCCACAAAAGCCAGTCAGTATGTGATCAATGTTGACATTAAATAAGGTGATCGTCATCAATCAAAACAGGCAATACCTGGGCTATGATGTAATCGCAAAAAGCACCATCATCCGTAGGCAAAAAGGGATATTTGCCGGCATATCCAAGGGGCAGTTTCTCTCTATTATGGATAGATCTATAGCTTCTATTGCATTGTTTGAAATGCTAATTCTATGACTCAGATTACATGTAGTGCCTGTGGTCGCGAAAATACGCCAGGCTCTCGGTTTTGCAAGTACTGTGGGACATCTATCCTATTGCCTCAGGTTGGAGCTGAGAAATTTCCAACCTCTGCAACAGCAGCACCTCAACCTTACCCATCCACCTTTGGGACTACGGGGGGGGGCTCCTCTACTCCTGAGCTAGAAGAAACGGGTCATCCTTTGGCACCTGGAACCCGTTTGCGGGATCGTTACGTTATCCAGAAACAGCTCGGACAGGGGGGGTTTGGGCGTACCTATCGAGCCGAAGACACCGGGCGATTTAATGAAGTTATTGTTCTGAAAGAACTCACTCCCTCCGTACAGGGAACCTATGCCCTCAAGAAGTCTGAAGAGCTTTTCCAAAGGGAAGCAGCCACCCTCCACCGCTTAGAACATCCGCAGATTCCCAGATTCTGGGAGATTTTTACGGATCAGAAACGGTTATTCCTCGTTCAAGATTTTGCTGCGGGTTCCACCTATCAGCAGGTCCTAGAAGGTCGCCAACAGCAAGGGCGAACCTTTAGTGAAACAGAAATGACTCAACTCTTTCGAGATCTATTGCCGGTTCTCAGTTATCTCCATGGTCAGGGCGTCATTCATCGCGACATTTCTCCTGACAACATCATTCTCCGTAATAAAGATGGCTTGCCCATTCTCATCGATCTGGGGGGTGTAAAACAGGTGGCTTTAGATGTGGCGACCCAAGTAGCCAATGAGCGCAGTTCTGGCATGGCCTCCACTGGGGGAACCCGTCTGGGCAAAGTTGGCTATGCCCCCGATGAACAAATGCGGTTGGGATTAGTGGCTCCTCATAGTGATTTGTATGCTTTAGCCGTGACTGCTTTGGTCTTAATGACGGGACATCCACCTCAGCAGCTACAGGACCCCCAATCCATAGAATGGCTGTGGCAGCGGCAACTCAATTTAAGTCCCAACTTTGCCAAAATCCTTGACAAGATGTTGGCCCCCCGCCCCGTAGATCGATATCAATCTGCTACAGAAATTCTGCAAGCCCTAAATACTCAGATTGAACCGCCCCCCACCCAAATCATGGAGTCGCCACCGAACCCTGCTATTGGCGTACCTCCCACCATGATGCCCTTGGCAGCTCCACTGCCTCAGCAGGCTAGTGTGCCGCCGCCAGCAACTCCTTTTTCTTCACCCCCTGACCAGCAATTCGCCCCTGTTCAGAACCATGGCAAAAGTAATGGCAAGTTATGGGCAACGGTCGGAGGGCTGTCAGTGGCCATTGTGGGAGCTTTGGTCTTCTTAGGGTTAGGGAATAGCAATAGCGTGGATCCAGTTGTTTCTAACCTAGAGTCAAGCTCACCTTCGGTGCCTAAATCACCGAGTCCTGCACCGAATGACGATCCGAGTCCTGCACCGATATCTAGCCCCCCTCGTCGTTTTAAAGCCGTCGAGATCAAGGACTTGAAATCCTATTCTCATCCGTCTAAAGTGTTTTCCTTGTTGGTTCCCCAAGATTGGAAAAGCAATGACAAAAGTAAATCGGGTGAAGTCATTGTTTCCTGGACAGATCCCACCCGCAATGGGGCATTGGTCGCTGATATCTTCGATGTGAAGAAAGATCCCACTCAGGATGAACTGACGACACTACTGCAAGATTTCCTGAAAAATGCCTTTGCAAAAGAGCCTGATTTCTTTTTGGGCAAACCTCAACCGCAAAAAGATGGCAGTGTCTTGCTGATTTGGGGATATACCGCTAAGGCAACGGGGGGTGTGCCAGTCAAACTGCTGGGCAATAGCTTTATCGAACGTCAAAACAGACGGGTGGCAATTTTGAGTTTTATTGTTCCAAATGACCAATTTAGTGAACTTAAGAAACCCCTAAATCGCATTATCAATAACTACAAAATTGATACGTCTGCCAAGTTACCCTAGACATCTTTAGATCGTTCATTACTAGTGAGAAAAATTACCTAGAATCAGTTGTCTACCCGCGAAATAAGGTTGAATGCAGTTTAATCTCAACGATTAGGTTAGATTAGAGCCAGAATATTGAGTTAAACAATCGCTGTACTATTGAGAATTATGAGAATAGGCAGCCAATGCCACGTAAATCGTTAAATGATCCTTCAGAGTGAATTGTCTTATTCCCATGACACAATGGTTGATAGGTGAAAATCAGCAAGTAATAGAGGCATACTCCATTCAAACTCACTCAGGCTAGACGTTAACCCCATCGCGACTAAATTGCTGCATCGTGACTAATCTTGAGCAAGATCAAAGACAACTCTTCAGACACTTATTCATCATTGATGATGCTGAAGGACGTCGAACCATTTCCTTAGAAGCCGCCACCTATTCCATTGGTCGAGACGTTACAAATTCGATTGTATTGCACTCTAAAATGGTGTCCCGCCAACATGCTATTTTGTTGCGGGTGACCGCACCAGAGACTTCGAATTTTTTGTTTCGGATTATTGACGGTGATTTGCAAGGCAAACGCAGTACGAATGGCCTAATTGTCAATGGTCGTCGATTGTTCTCCCACGATCTTAAACACGGCGACGTGGTTATTTTTGGGGGGGACGTTAAGACTAAGTATTTCGTTGTTTCTAATCTATCCGATGCGGATTTTGATAAATTCTGTGAGGCAACGGATCTATCCACCATTTTGTCCCAACAGGTCAACCCCTTCCAAACCCTAGTCCCCGATGATGCAGACTTGCAGAATATGAGTGAAGCATCTCTAGTACGGATGGCTTCCTTTCCGGAGTTAACACCGAGTCCAATTCTAGAAATGGACTTACAGGGAACCGTCACCTATTTAAACCCAGCTGCTGTCATTCAGTTTCCAAATATTTCTAAGGAGGGCACTAGTCACCCCATGTTGAAGGGGTTACTAGAGATGTTGCAAACGGAACATTCTTCCAAAAGCAACTTTTTTATCCGAGAAGTCGAACTTGACCAAAATGTCTATGAACAATCGATTCACTATATTGTTGAGAGTGATTTAGTTCGCAGTTATGTGACGGATATTACGGAGCGGAAGCGGGCTGAGGAGAAACTGCGGCATACGGCTCAGCGAGAATCCATCATTAACCGGATTGTGCAAGCGATGCGGGGCACGATGGTGACTGCCGAAGTTTTGCAAATTACCGTTGGTTTGTTGACGGAAGCCTTAGGTGCCAGCTACTGCCTGATTGTCCAAATGAATTCAGATGGTGAATTGGCTGATCATTACCTCAGTGACACGGCCATCGGTCGACAGGATCTGATTCAGGCCAATGAACGCTTTCTTAGGCATTCCCAAGAGGCATTGGCCCAAGGACAACAGGTTGTGTTCGCTGACACCCATGACCTGGATCTAGAATTAGTGTCCATTTGTGATCAATGTCAAATTCAGACGTTGCTAATTTCCCCTCTGCTGTATTTGCAAAATTATTTGGGCAGTATCAGTCTCTACTATTGCCATGATCGGTCTGAAGATGAGGAAGAGAAAGAGCCTCGAACCTGGAATGTCGATGAACGCGGACTGGTGGAAACGATTGCGGATCAATGTGCGATCGCAATCCATCAAGCCCAACTTCACCAGCATGTTCAAGACCTAAATACGAACTTGGCTCACCAGGTCGAAGAGCGCACAGCCCAGTTGCAGCAAAAGATGCGGGAGTTAGAGCGTCTCAACAGCCTTAAGGATGATTTTTTGAGTACAGTTTCCCATGAATTGCGGACTCCCATGTCCAATATAAAAATGGCGATTCACATGCTCAGTCAATTTCCCCTAGAACCGCGCCAACGCCGCTACATCAAAATCTTGGATGCCGAATGTAGTCGAGAAACGGAATTAATCAATGACCTCCTCGACTTGCAGCGCCTCGAAGCTGGCGGCAACCAAATTAAGTCTGAGCCCATTAAAATTCAAGTGTGGCTGCCTCGGGCCTTGGATCCGTTCCAGTCTCGGATTAAGGATCGAGAACTAGAACTGCGGGTCAATTGCGACCAAGGTATTCCCACCTTTCATTCCGATCGCGTCAGTCTAGATCGAATTTTGGCAGAATTACTCAACAATGCCTGTAAATATACCCCCCAAAATGGAGAAGTCTCCTTGACCCTCCAATACCTGGAATTCCCGAAGCCGATGTTGCGTCTCCAGGTCACTAACCAGGCCGAAATTCCCGAGCAAGAACTCCCCCGCATCTTCGACAAATTTTATCGAGTTCCCAATGCGGACCCCTGGAAACAGGGCGGCACCGGTTTAGGATTAGCCCTCGTCCAAAAGTTAATTGAACAGCTAGAAGGAGAAATCTCCGTATCTAGTCGGCAAGGAACCACTGTTTTTATCGTCAAACTCCCCTACCAGTCTGTCCTCTCACCATCCTTGGAATCAGAATAGGTGTCCTATGACCCGCACTGCTGAGTTACTGGAAACCCTGCCCGCGCCTTTTTTAGCCAATCTTCAGCAAGCGGACCACCGTTGGCACCAGCTCCGTCATGGTCCTCCGAGGGATATTCCCCAGGTGGTGCAAACCAGTCCAGCTCCATTAGGCTCCGTAGATTGGGATGTGGTGGTGTGTGGGGGCACTTTAGGAGTGATGATTGGCACAACCCTAGCCCTGCGGGGCTGGCGAGTGCTGATCCTGGAGCGGGGCATCCTCAAGGGGCGGCAACAGGAATGGAATATTTCGCGGGCAGAGCTGGCGGTGTTAGTAGAGTTAGAGTTGCTGACTGACCTGCAGCTAGAAACCGCTATTGCCAGCGAGTTTAATCCCAATCGCATCCAGTTTATGGGCGGTCCTCCAGTGTGGGTGGAGGATGTCCTCAACGTGGGCGTTGATCCGGTATTTTTACTGGATGCCCTCAAGACTCGTTTTCTAGACGTGGGGGGGCATTTACAAGAACAGACAGCCTTTTCCAATGTTGTGGTCCATCCCGATGGGGTAGCCATCCAAACCAGTACCACCCTGACGGCTCGACTGATGCTGGATGTCATGGGGCATTTCTCTCCCGTTGTCGCTCAAGCCCGCCAAGGACAGCAGCCAGCGGGGGTCTGTTTAGTCGTGGGTACCTGCGCTCAAGGATTACCCCAAGTGGATACCGGAGACTTATTGGTTTCCTTTACCCCTATTGAGAATCACTGCCAGTCTTTTTGGGAAGCCTTCCCAGCTAGGGATGGTCGCACCACCTATCGATTTACCTATGCCGATCTCCATCCTGAACGCCCCAGTTTACAGGCATTTTTTGAAGCGTATCTTCATCAACTACCGGCATACCAAAATACGGACTTGTCCGAAGTGCATATCCTCCGAGCCTTGTTTGGCATGTTCCCTAGCTATGAACAAAGTCCCCTGAAATTCCCTTGGCCTCGGATTATGCCGATTGGCGACAGTAGCGGTAGCCAATCCCCCCTCAGTTTTGGAGGATTTGGAGCTATGATTCGCCATTTGCGCCGTCTTGATGCCGGGATTCATGAAGCCCTGAGTGCCGATGTCCTCACCGTTGACGCCTTAAATTCATTGCAGCCCTATCAGCCTAATTTGTCGGCAACATGGCTGTTTCAGCAATCCATGCGCGCCCCTGCGGATCGCGATCTAGATCCGCAGCAAATCAATCAGCTGCTCAATAGCGTGTTTCAGGAGATGGAAAAACTAGGCGATCCTGTCCTGAAGCCCTTTCTCCAAGATATTGTCCAGTTCCCAGCCCTGACCCAGACCTTGTTGAGGATGTCGGTTCGCCATCCTCAATTAACCCCTAAAATTTTGGGTCATGTAGGTCTAGGAGCTTTGCTGAAGTGGATGCCCCATTATGTCGGGCTGGGTCTGTATAACGAACTCCATCGCCTCATTCCCCTACTCGAATCCTGGAGCCAACAGCTCAATCCTCGCCAACGCTACCAATGGCATCGTCGATTCGATAGCTGGACCTATGGGTCTGGGCATGATTATGAATAAGAGAGGTCTGGTGTTAATGGCGACAGATCAGTCTTGAGGCAGGACCATAAAGTAACTGTTAAGATCGAGTAAAGATATATTACCGATTTTTCATCGGTTTTGCTTATAATGGGTGCACCAACCTTATCGACTCCTAAACCATTGTCACATACACCACGGTCAGCAGTCAGAACAGATTGGTCTACTCCCTCGACGTTATCGCAAGTCACGGTTTTCTGTGATTTGGATGGTCCCCTGATTGACGTCTGCCAACGATATTACAAAACCTACCAGCTTGCCCTCGCTGAAACCCAAGCTCACTTCCGATTCCAAGGCTGTTTCCTGTCTCTAACCCCTTTAAAGCTGTCTGATTTTTGGTCAATGAAGCAGTCGAAGCAACCTGATGTTGCCATTGCCTCCAGATCTGGGCTAGTAGGTGAGCAGATAGAGGTGTTTTTGCAGCAGGTAAAAGAGATTGTGAACCAACCCCTTTTACTCTGTGAGGATCGATTGCAGCCCGGGGTTGAGGCCGCGTTGCAGTATCTTGTGGATCAAGGGGCACAACTTGCCGTGGTGACCTTGCGTTGCCAAGCCCAGGCAGTCAAAATTTTGCAACAGCACAACCTGGACCGTTATTTTCGGTTGATTCGAGGCACACAAGAGACCGAAGCGGCTTATGACAACTATGCCGTCTGTAAACAGGTCCTGCTTCAAGAGACGATGCAATCTTTGGGGCTAGGCCCAGAGCAATCCCTGTGGATGATTGGGGATACGGAAGCAGACGTTTTCGCAGCTCAAGGCATGAAAATTAACAGCATTGCCGTCACCTGCGGTATGCGCAATTACGCGTTTCTCCACAATTTGCACCCCACAAGTATCCAAGCCAATCTGACGGCGGCAACACAGCTACTGACAGAGAG
>CALDHF010000009.1 GCA_937941595.1 uncultured Acaryochloris sp.
CATAGATTCTAAACGTTCATTTTGGAATTCGTATCCAAATTGACGATGAGTTTGGCAAATTTATATAAGAATTAGGCATTAGAACCAACCCTTATACTCATCCTAAATCAATGAGTATTTAGACTCAATTTTTCTGTAAGTCTGAAGATATGAGCCCACCAATATTTTCCCTAGAAAGGTCGAGAATATTTTTGCCCGCCTTCTTTACTAGCAAGCATTTATAACAATTTCTACATACTTCTCTAATCCAAACATAAAGAAAGTGTAAATGCATAAACTACCCATGGGGATCACTTAAGAGCTTGCTACTAAAGGCTTTATTGGGGATCACAAGAGGTTCAAGACTACAAATGGGAAAACTAATATAAGGAAGATTAATAACCCCTACAAAAATCCTTGATTGGATGAAAAGAAACTTCAAAGTATTAACAAATATTGAGAAGTTTTGCTGTGTGTTTATCTACTGAATTTTAAATCACCCTATGAAAACTTCGAGTAAGCCCACCTTGGCCTGTCGCTTCTGTCAGCATTATTCACCTGAAGGGAGACGCGGCGGTTATTGTCAACGGCTGGGAGCTCCAGTTAGCGGAGAGTGGAAAGCTTGCTCTCTCATGATCCCGAGCTTCTCTTCTGCTATAGAAGTCCTCTCGACAAGTCATCAGCAAACGATAAAAACCTATCGAATTGATGCTGCACCCACTCACCGAGTATTAGCCAAAACAGTATAAGACTCGTTCCATTTTCTCCAGTCTCTTCTCATAAACTAAACAGTCGTTTATATACCCCTTGACTGTTTAGGCGGGTTCATAAACTCGCTCTACACAATATTCAGACAACAGGGAGTAAGCAATGTTTACTCCCTGTTGTCTATTTTTGGGCTAGGGTCCACAATTATCTCTGGGCAATACAGAGAGACTTCATGGCCGCCACGGAAATTGCCGGAAATCTGGATCTCGCTTTTCTAGAAAGGCGTTTTTACCTTCTTCACTCTCTCGATTCATATAGAACAACAAGGTGGCATTCCCTGCCAATTCTTGTAAACCCGCCTGACCATCACAGTCTGCATTAAAAGATGCTTTCAAACAACGAATAGCCAAAGGACTTTTTTGTAAGATTTCTTGTGCCCACTGAATGCCCTCAGCCTCTAACTCAGCAACAGGAACAACAGTATTCACTAGCCCCATAGACAGTGCAGCTTGGGCGTCATATTGACGACAAAGGAACCATATTTCTCTAGCTTTCTTTTGTCCGACGACACGGGCTAGATAACTCGCCCCAAACCCCCCATCAAAACTGCCCACTTTGGGACCTGTTTGCCCAAAGATCGCATTGTCAGCTGCAATGGATAAATCACAAATTAGGTGAAGGACATGTCCCCCACCAATGGCGTACCCAGCGACCAAGGCAATGACCACTTTGGGGATCGATCGAATCAGACGTTGTAAATCCAGCACATTGAGACGGGGAACACCGTCATCACCAACGTAGCCTGCCTCCCCTCGAATACTTTGATCCCCGCCCGAGCAGAAGGCATATTTACCATCCGTATGGGGTCCTGCCCCCGTTAGTAGAATCACACCAATACGGGAATCTTCGCGCGCATCGATGAAGGCATCATTGAGTTCAAAAATGGTTTGGGGTCGAAAAGCGTTGCGCTTATGAGGACGATTAATCGTTATTTTGGCAATACCGTCAGCCTTGTGATAAAAAATATCTTCATATGTTTTGACAGACTGCCAGGTAAAAGACATTGCTCAGGCCTAATTGGAAACTTCTGCAAACTCGATCACACAACCTTCATAGGTCTTGACTAAAAAGTTTAGAGGCTTTTCTCGTCGTATCTTGTATTTGACGTAGCGAGTCTGCACTTTCATCAAAATTTGTTCTAAGCAATCATGATCAAAACAAACATGTCGTTGGCGGTTCTTCTCACCAATGCTGGCACCACTAATGACATGAAGCTGCACATTTTTCTTGAGCTGATACCAAAAGCCATCTGTGCCGCCAAATTGTTGCATGGCAGGTTGACTAAGATCAGCAGACATATAGAACGGATCGATTCCAGACAAGCCTAGGGTTTGCTCATAGTTGTAGTAGTAATGAAGCGGAACTTCTGCTACCCGTAGCTGTAACTCTCCCTCAAAAAACTGGCGGGCTAGTTCTAAATCAGATGCCATTAAGGTATATACCTTAGGGGCACTGGAAAGGAACATCCACATTGCCCCAGCATAGGCGGCCAAAAGCATCACCATGACGCCTTGAGTCGAAAACAAGCCATCTATTGGCAGGAAAAATCCTGCAAAAATCAGGGAATGTAAGGATAATAGGTTTGAATAAATCATCCGGTTTCGATAAGGGTGAATTTACGAAAAGGTAGAACTGTCCAGTTTATTCTGACAAGACACCCACGTTGTGGATTCAATAACGTTTTACCATTATAAGAACCCTAGCTGATTTCTTGAGAGCTAAGACCATTAACTCTTGTTCTAAAATTTTGTCAAGAGTCCTCAGGAACGTTTTATTCTAATCAAGGATTTCTACACTTCCCATTGACACAGCATATATTAGGTATCGATCCTGGATTAGCCTCTCTGGGCTTCGGCAGCATCCATATCACCGATAATCATCCAGAATTATTGGATTATGGAATCATCAAAACTGCGGCAAAAACAGACATTGGCCAGCGATTGCAGACTATTTATGATGATTTACATGAATTAGTTGCGGCTCAAAAACCTGATTTAGTCGCCATCGAAAAACTTTTTTTTTATCGGATGGGCAATACCATCTTAGTCGCCCAAGCCCGAGGCGTAGTGTTGCTGGTTTTAGCCCAATATCAGCTGCCTATTGTTGAATTCACACCAGCTCAGATCAAACAAGCACTGACGGGCTACGGCGCAGCCGATAAACAGGCTGTACAAGAGGCCGTTACGAGAGAGTTGAATTTAGAGGTATTACCTCGTCCAGATGATGCGGCTGATGCTTTAGCCATTGCCATTACTGCTTGGTTTCAACAATAAATTGGCCCCGAAGCAATTCTGGAGTTTTCCAAATAGCGTTAGCTTGTAAACCAATATTTTTTCTAAGACAGCCCTCTACATCAAATTTTCTTAATATAGAGAGCTCAAAAAATTTTAGATAGAAAGCTCTACAGGTATCTGGAGATGGGCATCCTGAGTATGTTGATAAGCCATAGCTGCCCCTAGATTTATTTTGCTAGGGGCTTTCCTAATATTTATACTCACTCTGATTAGTCATCAGTAATGCGCAGCACAGCCATAAAAGCTTCTTGAGGAACATCTACCCGCCCAACGGACTTCATTCTCTTTTTCCCTGCTTTTTGTTTTTCCAATAGCTTGCGTTTACGAGAGACATCACCGCCATAACATTTTGCTAACACGTCTTTGCGCAAAGCCGGAATACTTTCACTGGCAATCACTTTGGAACCAATCGCAGCTTGGATCGGAATCTTAAACTGATGCCGAGGAATAAGCTCACGAAGTTTACTGACTAAGGCCCGACCGGTGTAATAGGCTTTATCGCGATGAACGATAGCTGCCAAAGAATCTACTGGATCGGTGTTGATTAAAATATCCATTTTGACTAACGGATTTTCGCGGTAGCCAATCAGTTGGTATTCCATGCTGGCATAGCCCCGGGATCGCGATTTCATTTGGTCAAAGAAGTCGGTAACGACTTCAGCTAAGGGCAGCTCATAAACCAAGGTTGTCCGCCCTGGTGTCAGGTACTTCATATCCTTAAAAGTGCCTCGCCGACTCTGTCCTAGCTCCATTAGGGTGCCGACAAACTCTTCAGGCGTAATCATATCGACTTGGACAAAGGGTTCCTCCATCTTTTCGCGATGTTGAGGATCCGGGAGATTGCTGGGATTGTCAATGAGGAGGGTTTCACCTTTGAGGGTCGTGACCCGATAGACCACAGAAGGGG
>CALDHF010000010.1 GCA_937941595.1 uncultured Acaryochloris sp.
GCCCGCAACTTTATGCTCAGCTTCCAATATTGGCTGGGTGGGTCCCAAGACAACTTGGAAAACTTCCTGCTAATGCTGGCCAACAAGTATGTGCCAGAGCTGGAGGATAAAGTCCAGTTTGCCGATCCGGTGACCTACTTAGAAATGGGCATTTGGCATCCGTTGGCGATGGAGATGTTTGCCGATGTCAAAGAATATTTGAACTGGTTTAGCTCCCGGAAGGATATCCCCGTTGCTTTGAGAACTGGCGATGCGCCGACAGTGGGCCTCATTCTTCAGCGGACACATTTGGTGACGGGCGATGATGCTCACTATGTGGCTACGGTGCAAGAACTAGAATCTTTAGGGGCACGGGTCATTCCTGTGTTTGCTAGCGGCTTAGACTTCTCCAAACCCGTAGAAGAATTTTTCTATGAAACACCAGGCGGCGATAATGCCTTAGTAGACGCGGTGATCTCGTTAACGGGCTTTGCCCTGGTGGGTGGTCCAGCTCGCCAAGATCATCCCAAAGCAGTGGATGCCCTGAAAAAGCTGAACCGTCCTTATATGGTGGCTTTACCTCTAGTCTTCCAAACCACAGAAGAGTGGGAAGAAAGTGATTTAGGCTTGCACCCGATTCAAGCGGCGCTGCAAATTGCGATTCCTGAGTTGGATGGGGCGATTGAGCCCATTATTTTGTCAGGTCGAGATGGCGTTACCGGACGTGCGATCGCACTGCAAGACCGCATCGAGATGGTGGCCCAACGCGCCATGAAATGGGCCTCCCTCCGCCGCAAGACCAAGCTAGAGAAAAAACTGGCGATTACCGTATTTAGCTTCCCGCCCGACAAAGGCAATGTCGGCTCCGCCGCCTACCTGGATGTGTTTAACTCCATCTATAAAGTGATGGAAGCCATGAAAAAGGATGGCTATACCATCGAGGATATGCCCGAGAATTCTGAAGCCTTGATGCTGGAAATCCTCCATGATGCTCAGGCCCAATACAACAGCCCCGAGTTGAATATCGCCCACCGAATGTCGGTGCAGGAATACGAATCCCTTACCCCCTACTCGAAGCGATTGGAAGAATCCTGGGGTCCCCCTCCTGGCAACCTCAACAGTGATGGCCAAAATCTTCTGATTTTCGGAAAAACCTACGGCAACCTCTTCATTGGAGTTCAGCCTACCTTCGGGTATGAAGGTGACCCCATGCGCTTGCTATTCTCCCGCTCTGCTAGCCCCCATCATGGATTTGCAGCTTATTACACCTATCTCGAAAAGATTTGGAAAGCGGATGCAGTGCTCCACTTTGGTACCCACGGGTCCTTGGAGTTTATGCCCGGCAAGCAGATCGGGATGTCCAACGACTGTTATCCCGATACCCTCATCGGCAACATTCCCAACCTCTATTACTATGCGGCCAATAATCCGTCAGAGGCAACTATTGCCAAACGCCGCAGCTATGCCAACACCATCAGCTACCTCACGCCTCCTGCAGAAAATGCAGGTCTTTATAAAGGCCTCAAAGAGCTGAGCGAACTGATTGGCTCTTATCAGACCCTCAAAGAAAGTGGTCGGGGGATTCCTATCGTTAATACGATTATGGATAAAGCCCGCTTGGTGAACTTAGATCATGACATTGACTTGCCTGATCAAGAAGCGAAGGATATGACCCAAGAAGAGCGCGACACCATTGTCGGCCGGGTCTATATCAAACTCATGGAGATCGAGTCACGCCTGCTGCCCTGTGGCCTGCACGTGATCGGTAAGCCCCCCACAGCAGAGGAAGCGATTGCCACCCTGGTTAATATTGCTAGTCTTGATCGGGGTGAAGAGAATATCTTGGGTCTGCCCCGATTGATTGCAAATAGCATCAATCGCGATCTAGACGAGATTTTCCGCAATAGCGATCGAGGCCTCCTCGAAGATGTAGAGCTGCTCAACACGATTAATGAAACGACTAGAGCTGCTGTTGCTGCCATTGTTCATACCCAAATCGACGAAGAAGGTCGGATTTCCAAGGCGAAACCTTTGAACCTATTTAACTTTGGTCGCCAAGAAGAGCCTTGGGTCAAAGCCCTCATTGAAGCTGGTTTCCCGGATGTCGATCAAGAAGCCTTGTCGCCTTTAGTGGAGTATCTGGAGTTCTGCCTCAATCAGGTGGTAGCAGACAATGAGCTGGGGGCCTTACTCCAAGCCCTGGAAGGGGAATATATACTTCCCGGTCCCGGTGGTGACCCGATTCGCAACCCGGATGTGCTCCCCACTGGCAAAAATATTCATGCCCTCGATCCCCAATCTATTCCGACGGAAGCGGCGGTACAGTCGGCCAAAGTAGTGGTTGATCGGCTCTTAGATCGGCAGAAACAAGAAAACGATGGCGAATGGCCAGAGTCTATTGCCCTAGTGCTATGGGGAACGGACAACATCAAAACCTATGGTGAGTCTTTGGCTCAGGTGATGTGGTTTGTGGGCGTTAAACCCATGCCAGATTCCCTAGGACGAGTGAATAAGCTGGAACTAATTCCCTTAGAAGAATTGGGCCGACCTCGGGTAGACGTGGTTGTCAATTGTTCGGGCGTATTCCGAGATCTGTTCATCAACCAGATGGCGCTCTTGGATCAAGCCGTAAAAATGGCCGCCGAAGCCGATGAGCCGCTAGAGATGAACTTTGTGCGCAAGCATGCCCTCAAGCAGGCTGAAGAAATGGGCATTAATCTCCGACAGGCCGCCACCCGGATCTTCTCCAATGCTTCGGGTTCTTACGCCGCTAACGTCAATCTAGCGGTGGAAAATAGCACTTGGGATGAAGAAGCTGAGCTGCAAGAGATGTACCTAAAGCGGAAGTCCTTTGCTTTTTCTGCTGACTCCCCTGGAGATATGGAGCAATCCCGAGAAATTCTAGAAGCTTCGCTGAAAACCGTAGATGCCACCTTCCAGAATTTGGATTCTTCTGAAATTAGCCTGACAGATGTCAGTCACTATTTTGACTCCGATCCGACGAAGGTAGTCTCTAGTCTACGAGACGATAAGAAAAAGCCTAACGCCTACGTTGCCGATACCACCACGGCCAATGCTCAGGTGCGCTCCCTCTCGGAAACGGTTCGCCTGGATGCCCGTACAAAGCTCCTCAATCCTAAATGGTATGAGGGCATGCTGAGCCACGGCTACGAAGGGGTTCGGGAATTATCCAAGCGCCTCGTCAACACCATGGGCTGGTCGGCAACGGCCGGTGCAGTGGACAACTGGGTTTATGAAGATGTGAATACCACCTTCATCGAAGATGAAGAGATGCGCAATCGCCTCAAGAACCTTAATCCTCACTCTTTCCGTAAGGTGGTTAGTACTTTACTGGAGGTGAATGGACGAGGGTATTGGGAAACCAGTGAAGAGAACCTACAAATGCTTCGTGACCTCTACCAAGAAGTTGAAGACAAGATTGAAGGGGTCGAGTAGTCCCTTGTCGTAGAGCTTTCGAGCAACGCCTTGCCCGTTGGTGGGGCGTTGCTTTTAGGATCATGTTCAAGATTTGTTGATCGCTTTCTAAACTTCTACACCAAATTGATCTTGTCTTGAAAAAGTGGACGCTCCTGGAGTACTAGATGACAGGAACAAGTTCAATATAATCCAAGCGGGCATGCTCATTACCATTCTCAAAACCATTCACAATAATTTGGTCACCTGATGTCAGATTGACACCAGTCGCAACCGTTGGGCTGATAAAGGTTTGGGCATTAGCCAAATTACTACCCAGACTTGCATCTAACTCGAGTGTACCAATTTCGGTAATTGTGCCAGTCTCAGCATCATTGAGTTCCACTACAAATTGAGCGACACCATCGTTCTCATCAAAAGTACCCACAATAATATCGTAGGCTCCTGGTGCTTCACTAAAGCCAAAGGTCGCACTACCCTCTTCATTCCCACTTCCACCGAGGAACGTGAGAGCCTGGCCACCGGAAGCTACATCAATATTTTCTGGGCGATAGTTAGCAAGACTCTCAAGACTCTCAGCTTCTAGTCGAATGATTGTCTCATTGACATCCACAGGCGTCGTACCCGGTGTTTCCAAAGTTGGCTCGAAGCGGATAAAGTCAAACCGGGCATGCTCGCTGCCCTGTTCAAGCCCCTTCACCGTAAAACTATCACCATTCGCAATGGTCACACCCGTCGCCATTGTTATCTCCATATAGGTATCAGCTGTTGCTGTAGACCCACCGAGATCTTGGTCCAATACGTTACTGCCAATGGTTGTGCCGTTATGTGATACCTCTAAAGTGGCTTGACCATCATATTCATCAAAGAGCCCAACGACAACGTTATATTGGCCAGATGCTCCCTTAAAACCAAACGTTGCGCTGCCGATTTCGCCACCAGATTGCCCGACTAGACTCAGCATCTGTCTTCCAGACGCAACCGCATTGTTCTCGATTCGATAGCCAGTGACGTTGGTAATGTCTTCTGCTTCAACTTGAAGTGGCGTCCTATCTGGCGTCTCGCCTTCAGTTATAGTCACTGAAGCAGGGTGTATGGTGTCAATCTCAGCGTTGGGACTGACATCTGTAATCTTGACAGCAAATGCTTCGTTGGGTTCAGTGATTGTGTCCTGGAGAATATCAACGAAGAATGTCGCCACAGAAGAGCTACCTACCATCGACACTGTATCTGTATACGTCCCTGTCTGAGGGTTAAACGTTGCAGTGGCAGAAAGGTATTCATAATCTTCCTGGGCAGTTGCTGTTCCAGGCGTAATCTCAAACGTCACAAAAACTGATTCAGCGCTAGGTATCGTAACGTCTGTGACGAGAGAAATCTGGACCTGATCGTCACTCTCACCGACGATATAGGGACCTCCCACAATTGAAACTGCTGGTGCTGGTGCTGGCGCTGGTGCTGCTGGCGCTGGTGGCTCATTTTCTCTCGTCATTGGGTCCATCGGTGTTGCTTCTTCAACTTTGAAAATTTCGATGCCGTTGATTAAGGGATTTTCAGTCCCGTGTAAAAATTCCAGATTAAGAGTGCCATCAGTGACGGAGACTGTATTACTGATCACTCCCCCGACTAAATGACCAAATTGACTCGATACGTCGATATCATCAACGGTAGTGGGGATTGTGCCTTCAATGGCAACATCAAACACCCGCTCTCCAGTTTTGCTAGTGCCCTCGAAACCATTGCCTAAATAGAGGCGAACATTGTAAAGACCTTCCTCCACATCAAAAGCCCAATGCATTTCCGACCCACCAGCCTGATCCCAGCGTTCAGTATCGAAAATGGCATTAGGAGTGGTGTCGGGAACAGTTGCTCCAGGTGTTAATGCTGGGAACGAGGCTGTATTGTTACTGCCAGAATCTATCAAAAACAGGCTATTATTACTGGACGTATCGGCTGACCAAGCGATGCCACCAGCATCAATAGCAGCGATTTCGGGTCCCCCTACATTTACCCGATACAGAATCTCTCCCGATGTAGAGGAATCACCCATTGCTGCAATGTCAGTACCATCGGAAACAGCCTGAAAAGTGTCTGTCTTAGGTTGTCCGTTATTTGAAGAGAGCAAGCTCGCGGCTAGGTCACTCGTCTGGCTATTAGTTAGCGAAGTTTGATTATCTAGACCCTGTGATCCAGCACCAACAACACTGTTCAGTGAACTAACCGGATCGAAGTTAATTAAAGCCATAATTGTTGACTGAGTAAAAATGTTGACTGTGGTGGAAATCATTTATCTCGCATAGTATTCCCTCGGTACGAACTAAAAGGACTCCAGTCGTATAGTTTTTCGTTTGTTTTGGTTATGCCTCAAATAATTGTGAGGTAGCAAGGTATGTCATTCCAGTTCCATTGATAATCAGCCAATCCTGCTCGCTGGGCCGTGGTCGTTTTGAATCGGCTGTGAGTCCAAATCCAATTGAAATAGCCCACCACTAACCAAGCAGTAACCTTCGTTTGCTCCCAAACTTTGCCAAACTTATTTTGGCGGCGATGCCATCTACCTGCCTGCTGCCGAACAATTCCATTGGTATGCTCCAATCGTTGAGTTCGGTCTCTACCGATGTAGTGGATAAGCTCTGGCGCCAAGATTCGCTCATAGCCGCCCCAATCATCACTATTCCGAAACTTGTAATCAGTCTTGCCTTCAGTGCTGGTCATCAGTTCATCCAACAATGAGTTGATACGTTTGCCCACACGACAGGTCGGTATCAAACCACTGGTGTTGGCCAATGTGATCGCCATCCAACGATCGTCCATCTCTAGCTCTGATGGACGGCAGTGTTTTTGCTTTTTTTCACGATGAACCACATCTCATCAGCACTGACGCCATCGGTGTTGACTGACCTTGTCTTAAAAAAGTGGGCATTTCCGAAGAGCTGATTTTAGTAGTTTGTACGTTGCAGTTGCAATCTATTCAGAAAAACTCTTGTGATCTCCATAAACGCAAAAAGTATGTATATCATGGGGTTTGCTGTACCCATCAATTCAGCAATGAGCGATAGCAGTAATTTCGTTGATCCAAATCACTGTGTAGTTCCCAAAATTTAACATCATGATTGCTGCATTATGTCGACTCCCGAATTCCCATCTTCTCTAGTCAAGCCGGCATCGGGTGTTGACTCACAGTCCTTATGGCAACAGGGCCAGTTGCTCGAATTAGAAATCTCAGATCTCAGTCCTAACGGAGATGGTGTTGGCCGTTGGGGTGATCAGCAACGGGTTGTCTTTGTCCCCAATACCGTTCCAGGCGATCAGATTAACGTTCGGTTGATTCGGGTCAAACCCCGTTATGCCTACGGGAAGCTCCAGCACATCCTCAAGGAATCTCCACATCGGATTAGACCACAGTGTATTGTGGCCGATAAATGTGGGGGATGTCAGTGGCAATCTGTTGACTATGCTCATCAGCTCATCGCCAAGCAAGATCAGGTTATTCAAGCTCTAGAGAGAATTGGCCAGTTTCATGCTCCTGCCGTAGATCCGGTTTTAGCTGCTCCCTCACCCTTTGCTTATCGCAATAAGGTGACCTATCCTATCATTCTCAATTCCAATTCTCGGCGGGTACAGGCTGGCTACTATCGTAAAGGCAGTCATAAACTCATCAACCTTAACCAATGCCCTGTTCAAGATCCTCACTTTGATGTTTTTTTAGCTGAAATCAAAGAAGATATTCAGAAGCAGGACTGGTCTATATATAACGAGCAAAATCATCGTGGTCTGATTCGCCACCTTTCCTTACGGATTGGTCGCCGCACTGGGGAAATATTGATGACCATAGTCATCAACGGCAATCAACAGAGTATCGCTAAAATTTCGGACCTAAAGGTTCAAGCTCAACAGTGGCTGGATCAATATTCTCAGCTCGTTGGTGTTTGTCTGAACTTCAACTCTCAGCGAACGAACCGTATTTTCGGGGCAGAGACCACCTGTATTGTCGGTCAAAATTATCTGCATGAGACGTTTGCTGGGTTGACGTTTCAGCTCCGCCCTGACACATTTTTTCAGGTTCATACAGAACAAGCCGAAGTATTGCTTAACACCATTCTTGACCACCTTCAACTCAAGGGGGACGAACAGGTGGTCGATGTGTACTGTGGCATTGGGACCTTGACATTGCCTTTGGCTCAGCATGTAAGTGAGATTGTGGGTATTGAAATGCAGCCTGCAGCGATTGAGCAAGCGCAGGTTAACACCTCTTTGAACCAGATTAAAAATGCGACATTCGAAGTGGGTGCAGCCAAAGACTGCCTAGGTGCTATCCCTTTTAGGCCCGATGTGATTCTTTTAGACCCGCCTCGGAAAGGGTGTCATGAAACTGTTATTGAGCAAATATTGACTTTGAAGCCCCAGAATATTGTTTACGTTAGTTGTCACCCAGCAACTCTAGCCCGCGATCTGAAGCTGCTTTGTCAATCTGGTGATTATGCCCTGAGTCGTATCCAACCCGTTGATTTCTTTCCTCAAACCTCTCATGTGGAATGTGTGGCTTTTCTAAATCAGCAAGCAGTCTAAATGATCGAAACTTTGATCACTATCGATTGTTTGAACTTTCTTCTGATTAGTATTTTTGTCTTAGCCATTGGTATCCTTTTAACTCGCCATATTCCTCTGCTCAGAAACCTCAATATTCCTGCCTCAGTCACAGGTGGTTTACTGGGTAGCAGTATTGTCGCTAGCATCAATATTTTCACATCCTGGCATCTGCAATTTGATCTCAGTTTGCGAGATAATCTCCTCCTAATTTTTTTTAGTACCATTGGTCTCGCCGCCCGTTTTAAATATCTGAAGGAAGGGGGACAAACTCTTCTAGCAGTGATTGGCGTTATGGTGGTTTTTCTATTTGTCCAAAATTCGGTGGGCATCCTTGTGGCTTGCCTCGTTGGCTGTCCTCCCATCTTTGGATTACTGGCAGGGACTATTGCTTTTGTTGGTGGTCATGGCACAGCTATCACTTGGGGGACTTTGCTGGAGAATCAAGGCTGGACAGGTGCTTTAGAATTTAGTTTGGCTGCAGCTACTCTAGGATTAGTGGTTGGAGGGGTGCTATCAGGACCTATTAGCCGCAGATTGATTCACCAGTATGAGTTGGAATCACAGCGCCAACTAGAAAAGACTGTTATGGAGATTCCTGTTTCTATTCCAGCTAACTTAGAAGGAATGATGGGAATGGTTCTGATGATTTCGACCTCCCTTGCCATTGGTCTTGGATTGCATAGCGTGATTAACAACTGGGGAATTGTTTTACCTCAGTTTCTGCCGATCATGATTGTGGCGATCTTCCTCATTAATACTTTAGACTTATTAGACGTGAGGATTGACGCAGATACTCTGACCTTTTGGAATGATGTCAGCCTCCAACTTTTCCTAGTCATGAGCCTTATGAATTTGCAGTTGCTCTCTTGGTTACATACAGCAGGGCCCTTGCTGATTATTTTGGGTATTCAGACCCTTTGTGCTGCTCTCTTTTCTTATTTCATTGTGTTTTGGGCCGCGGGTCGTGATTATGATGCCAGTGTTATTTGTGCTGGATTTACGGGCATGGTTTTGGGGGCGATTCCGGTCGGTATGGCTAATATGATGACCGTTACCCAACGATATGGTCCGTCTCCGAAAGCTTTATTAGTCATTCCCTTATTGGGAGCTTGTTGTATGGATATTGCTAATGCAATTGTCATTCAGTTGTTTCTAATACTGTCGACGTGAAACATATTTTGTTGCAGTTGTTTGTATCGATACATTACATAATATTTATTTTGTCTATTAATCTCGTAACATTACATAATATTCTGGGGGATCACT
>CALDHF010000011.1 GCA_937941595.1 uncultured Acaryochloris sp.
AGGAAGTTTTCCAAGTTGTCTTGGGACCCACCCAGCCAATATTGGAAGCTGAGCATAAAGTTGCGCGCATCCTGGGCTTTATCAACGGGCAGATACTTTAAGACTTTGGGTAAGGTACGCAACAGCTTGAGCATGCCATCCTGAAACGAGGCACCGGACTGCTCTTTGCGCTTACGCATAAATTGTGCGATCGCACTTTGGGATTGTCCCAAATTCGCCATCGTAAAGCTGCCCATTTTATTCAGGCGCATCACCTGGGGCATGGAGGGAAAGACCACTGCCACATCTAAGCGATCTCGGTGGGGTTCAACTGCGGCGACTACTTTATCGGCCAAGTCCTCAATAAAAATCAACGAGCCAATAAAGATATTGGCTCCTGCCATATCAGATTCAAAGGCCTCATAGTTTTCTGGTGACCGTAATTCCTCTAGCAGGTAACCACTAAGTTCTACAGCCACACTGTCATGATTATCGTTAATAGCGTTAGCGGCAGCCGTCAGGGCACTCTGATACTGAGGCTCTAACACGACATAGACCACCTTCATTAAGGAGCGTCCCCGCAATTCCTGGGGGACGATGTGTCTAATGGTGGACTTGACGTGAGTGAACATTATGGTGGCGCTCCTTTAAACGTGAACAAATCTGTACACGACTGTTAGGTTCTATAAAGATTTGTACCAAAAAAAACGATAGAAATAGGCAGAGGTCAGTAACTGACACAATTTGCAAAAAAATTTGTAATGGTTTTTAACCCACAGCTAATCCCTGAGGATGCCTTCTATCCATGTTTTTAAGCATAGCCGAAGTCCCTGTGCAAATACATGTTTACTGCGTTAAGAATTCTCTGGGAAGGACACCATTCAAATCATCGCTGTCTAGCTATAGCCACTTACCACTACTGTTCAAAATGTACTATTTTATGTCGAAACATTAAGTCAAGGTCGTGTTTCGCGTCAATTTTCAGGGAAAATGATGGCTCTGCACCCTGTCTAAACCTATACCCAAAGAAACATAAAACGATTATTAAGACTTCTTACAATCTTCGAATTGAATTGTAAATTCATATTAAGCAATAAGCAAAAATACTTATCCTGCTGACTCCAACCGCCATTCAGCATTATTAGTACGGATACTTCATGCAGAAAATTAGTGCGAATGACTTACTTGAAAGATATAGCAATGGATATCGAGACTTTAGCAATCTTGACTTAAGTCATATCAATCTCTTTGAAGCCTACTTACCAGATATTAATTTTATGGGATCTAATCTCAGCCATGCTAATTTGGCCTATGCAACCCTGAGCCGAGCTAATTTAGACTCTGCCCTCCTCCCTAAAGCTCGTTTGGAGAAAGCATGGTTAGATTCTGCTCAATTCGCAAAAGCGCAGCTCCAGGCCGCCTTTCTCCTGGGTGCTGAACTGGTTTTTGCCAGTTTCCTAGGCGCAGATTTAACCGATGGGGATTTTCAGCATGCTAACCTCCAAAATGCGAATCTCACCGCAGCTAACCTCCATAACGCTAATTTGACTGGGGCCAACATGAAGAAATGCATCTTAGACGGCGCTGACCTCAGTAGGTGCAATCTTTTTCGGGCCTGCGATGTGGACTTAAGCAACGCTCAGGTCCATTTCACAACAATTTTACCCAATGGGTATCCCGGCAGTACTGAGTAAATCTCTCGTCTTTGCTTATTTTCTTTCTTGATGGGATTTATGCGCCACGGCTAAATGCGTTGAGGCGCACAAATATATAAGAGAATCATCTGTATAGTCTGAAATAGGGAGCAAGACAAACCATGTCTGTTGGCCATCTTCCATCTCCATCTGAGACAGTGCAGTCAAAATATCAACAGTTGCAATCCATCTCTGAAATTTGGCCCATTGCTGCCCGCGATTTTGGAGAAATCGTGGCCTTGCGAGATCTTCATACCCAACCTGAAGTCAACCTCACCTATTTAGAGCTGAATCGCCAAATTCAGACCTTTGCAGCCGGGTTACAAGCTTTAGGCGTACAACCCGGCGATCGGGTGGCCTTGTTTGCAGATAATAGTTCCCGCTGGTTTATTGCCGATCAAGGCAGCATCGCTGCGGGGGCCGTCAATGTTGTTCGGAGTTCACAAGCGAGTCCGGAAGAACTCATCTACATTTTGGAAAATAGCGGTTCAGCATTCCTGATTGCTGAAGACCTAGGGACTCTACGCAAGTTAAAACCGTTGCTTGGTCCTCTTAATCTCCGAGGGATGGCGTTGCTGTCAGACGAAGTGAGTGATGAGTTCTCTCAAGTGTTGAGCTTTGCCCAAGTTTTTCGGGGTGGGTCTGATGGTGTGATCGAGCCTTTTCCTGTTGATCGCAATCAATTAGCGACCCTGATTTATACGTCAGGAACCAGTGGTAGGCCCAAAGGGGTCATGCTTAGTCATGGCAATCTGCTGCATATTATCAATGGGATGCCAGACGTTGTCCAACCAGATGTTGGCGATCGCATTCTCAGCATCCTTCCTTCCTGGCATTCTTTTGGCCGATTGGTAGACTATTACTTTTTGTCCCAAGGTTGTACCCAGATTTATACCAATATTCGCCACCTTAAGAGTGACCTCCAAACCTATAAGCCTCATTACATGGGCAGCGTGCCCCGGTTATGGGAGTCTCTCTACGAAGGCATCCAAAAACAGTTTCGTAGCCAACCTGCCAGCCGCCAAAAGTTAATTCAGACTTTCTTCGGGTTGAGTCGACGATATATATGGGCTCGGCGGACAGTGCAAGGGCTAAATATTAATGCGCTGCATCCTTCTAGTACCCAACGATTTCTAGCTCAATTACAGATGTTACTGTTGGGGCCGCTGCATCATTTAGGCGATCGCATCGTGTATCAGAAAGTCAGACAAGCCCTAGGAGGACAATTCAAACTCTCCTTCAGTGGGGGTGGTTCCCTGGCGATGCACCTCGAAAATTTCTTCGAAACGGTCGGAGTTGATGTATTGGTCGGCTATGGCCTCACAGAAACCTCTCCAGTCCTCACGGCTCGACGCGCGAACCATAACCTCCGTCGTTCTGCGGGTAAACCTATCCCCAAAACAGAGATTAAAATAGTTGATCCAAAAACCCGTCAAACCCTCTCTTCCGGACAACAAGGATTAGTCATGGCTCGTGGCCCCCAAGTGATGCAGGGATACTACCAAAATCCGGATGCCACTGCGAAAGTCATTGATCCAGAAGGTTGGTTCGATACAGGTGACTTGGGGTGGTTGACCCAAACCCAGAATTTGGTCCTAACAGGCCGAGCGAAAGACACCATTGTTCTTTCTAACGGAGAAAATATTGAGCCACAGCCCTTAGAAGACGCCTGTATTCGGAGCCCTTTCATCGATCAAATTGTAGTGGTTGGTCAAGATCAAAGATCCTTAGGGGCGCTGATTGTTCCTAACATCGATGCCTTGCAACAATGGGCAAACACTCAAAATATTGCCCTGGCAATCCCCGGATCTACTCATCCTGCTGACCTCAAAACACTAGACCCAAACGATTCGTCCGTTCAGAACCTCTTCCGTCAAGAACTGACTCGAGAAGTGAAAAATCGTCCAGGTTACCGTCCAGATGATCGCATCGGCAGTTTCAAATTTGTCTGGGAACCCTTCTCTATAGACAACGGCATGCTCACCCAAACCCTAAAAATTCGTCGTCCTGTTGTCATTGAGCATTACCGCGATATGATCAACGGGATGTTTAACTAGATTCGAAATCGCTGCGAAAGACCTATGGAAATTCCTGCTGATCAGCTCCTGTTGAAACGCCCCATTACTGTTAAAGCAGTTGTCACCCCTCTATGGAAAGATGAGGCCCAGCAACAGCTTCAAGCTCAAATCAATCAATTTGATGGTCAGCTACAGCAACTTGACATGCAAGTTCAGCAAATGGTGGGAGAACTCAAAAAACAAACCGTTCAAATTATTGGGGCCGAAGGTAGCTCATCAGACGAAACCCAAGCCCAACTTCAAAACATCCAGATTCAAGCCAATAATCGCAAAAGTGAAATGCTTGATCAAAAAAATCAAGTCTTGCAACAACTCAACCAGGTACAAGGTTTAGAGATGGAGCAAGAGGTTGAACAAGGACAAATTGATAG
Source organism: uncultured Acaryochloris sp. (assembly GCA_937941595.1). Classification (GTDB taxonomy): domain Bacteria; phylum Cyanobacteriota; class Cyanobacteriia; order Thermosynechococcales; family Thermosynechococcaceae; genus Acaryochloris. The sequence continues at coordinate 4,123 of CALDHF010000011.1, forward strand.
TTTTTTCTACATCAAAAAAGGCGACCATCTAATTCGGAGGATGAACGTCGAAATTTTACTGCGTGATGGTGTAGTTGAAGATATTCGGGGCGATCTCTAAGTTCAAGTTTGAACTGAGTTTTAT
>CALDHF010000012.1 GCA_937941595.1 uncultured Acaryochloris sp.
CTCTCAGCCACCAAGCTCACTACCTATCAACAGTGCCCCCAGGCTTATAACTTCAAGTACGAGCGCGGACTCGCTTCACCTTCTGTCTTTGGATCTCGGACTTTTGGTATTGCCCTTCACAAGACACTCGCAGATATCTACAAAGACTGGAACTACGCCTATCCCTTACCAACCTTGGATTGGCTTTCCCTGTGCTGGCAGCAGCACACCGGGGAACTGAATCCAACTCAAATCCACGAAGGCTGGATAGCATTACAGCTCTACCATGAGCGGTATATTGCCCCACTTCCCATGATTCGCAAGCCCCTTGGCGTTGAAGGCAATATTAAGGCCAACTTCCAGGTGAATAATATCGAGTTTTCTATAGCAGGCCGCTATGACCGCTTGGACTATATCGATACTGGCCTGGAGCTGATTGATTACAAGACCAGCAAAACTATCACACCCGCTGATGGAATCGATCTACAGATGGGACTGTACTACCTAATCCTGGAGCAGACCTATCAAAAAGCTCTTCAAAAGCTGAGCCTGATTTATCTACGGCAAGGCCAGAAGATCACCTATGACGTGACTCCAGAACATCACCAGCAGGTCCGAGAATTGATCGGGGACATGGCGATAAAGCTAAGGGCTGATCAGGATTGGGAGCCGGAGGTTGGTGGGCACTGCGATCGGTGTGGCTATCAGAAGTATTGTCCGGCGAAGTCGAAGAAGCCAGAGCCATTGCCGGAGGGGGCTAGGGAAGTTCGGGGGGTGCAATTGGCACTGGGGATTTAAGATGTTATCAAAATGCCGACCTAATATAAACGGGGTCGGCATGATTTAAATAAATACTGAAAAGCTGGCCTTGTATACTGTTTGCCAACGGGATTTATGCTGTTAACCCTATAATGCCCTGAATCTTTGTGTTCCGATAGGGTGGATCTACCCTCAATGCACCTACTCCCTTGCCCAACCTGGACAAGAGCTGACCTTTCCTGACCGCAATATGCTAGAAAGCCATTCTGCAAACGCTACCGGAATGAGCCAATGAGCACAACCAGGATACAGATGTGTCTACGGAGCATTACCTTTGGCTGTTCGCTACATCAGCCTATTTCTTAGTTTCACTAGGATCAATTTTGCAGACCAACTCATAAACCGAGACTTTGGGCGGTTCAGAAAAATAGGGAGCCATTTTGTTAAGCATCGCTTTTTGTTCCTCACTTTCACTCGCTTCCATATCTTCTAAGTTGTCCCATAAAATCACGGAAACCCCTTTGTCTGTGCCAGGTTCTTGGAAAAGATAGGCACCTTCAAAGCCATCAGAGTAAGTTGAGATCACTTGCTCATACAGATGTTGCACTTCTGCAAATTTTCCTGGCTTAAACTCACCCACCGCCACTGAAGCAAACCGACGCTTCAAACAATCCTGAAAGTCTGACATCATGGACTCCTTTATAAACGTGTGGAGAAAACTAGTGCTTGTCTTACCACCGCAAGATCAGCTCCAGCGATTGATCAAACCTTTATCAGGAAGTTGATAATTGAGGTTGATCCGTACCTCTAGGGTAAAAGGAGACCCTGCCAAATCTGCGGAACTTAATCAACCTCTATGAAAATAGATGGAGGAATCGCTCTACTCCAAGCCTGGTATTGGACCTTACAGGCAATCTCTAGAATTTCCTCATCCGTCATCGAGGGGTAAGGGCAACGACCTCTATAGGTCTTATCAGATTCTCTGAGGTTATACTGCCAGGGCGGATCAGCCACAATCAGAGAGAATGCATCTGCGGGTAGGGGTGGGGTGTTCGGGATGAGATTGAGCGCGATCGCAAGCTTCTGCCGACCACGTTTATCGGTTGGTACGTACTTAGTTTTCATTGCTAAGCCCCCCACTCGTTGCATTCTTGGCAAAATCCCTCGCGGTCTAACTGGGATGGTCTATACCAACCACCGCAGGTACGGCATTGCTGCCTAGGCTTGGGGCTAAGACCTCGCTGAATCGCCTCAATAATTTGATGAATAAAGCTGCGTTCTGATTTCATGATTTCTCTCCTTAAGTCGGTCCTGCGTTTTCCCCAAATGCCCCGTCAGGCAAGGTCCAGGCATTCGGGTCAACGAGGATGGGTGCTGTATAGTCTTGGCTCAGGGCAAGTCGGAGCTGGTCAGGATGCTGGTGGATGGCAGCATAGGCCGTTCCCTTTGCCGCCATCTCTGAGATGGATCGCTTGTTATCGAGGGTGTGCTGAAAGTCCTGCTCGTACTGGTGAAGTCGTTCTGTGCGCTCTGGTGAGATGGCCGCATTGGAAGCCCATTGATTGGGTGAGACGAAGATGCAGAATTGGCAACTCAGCCGACCCCATCCCAGGAAATAGGCGGGATGGGCCTGCACTCCCCAACGCTGGATTGTTTCCCAGATTTGCTCAGTAGAGTAAGCATGGACGGGTCGCCAGTGGTCCACATGCCGTCTGAGCTTGTGACTGTCACGCCGATCAGTTCGGTATGGCTCAAAGCCCTGGTACTTGGCTCTGGCCGCACTCTCTTCTGCCCGCTCACCAGTTACCACCAGAGTTCGGGAATGGTTGAACCGGGATTGATTGGTAATGGCAGTACTCAATACGTCGATTTTCAGGTAGGAAGAACACCAGCGAGTCTTGAGATCCGCAGTCTTTGCCGGGATTGCCTTGCCCCCCAGAAATTTGCTCACCATCAGGCGTTTCAAAGTGGGTGGGTGCCTTGGGTTGGTCCTTTCGGCACATCTCGCGCTCTAGTCCACCTTCTAACCAGCTCATGTAGATGGGAAGGTCGAAGGCTTGGGCGAATTTGCGGCAGTAGCTTTCGGTAACAGGCCAGTCGAACAGGCTCCGACCTCCGTCTACCAAATGGTGATGTAGTTCAATCCTGTCTCTGGGTACGCCTAGATCCAGCAACCGCAGCAGACAGCAGATAGAGTCCTTGCCACCAGAGAACGCAACGAGGATGCGATCGTAGGTGGACAGATCAGGGACTATCGAGACACCAGGCGCATGGAGGGGCAAGACCATTTGGGTGGCGGTCATAATCAAACCCTCGCTAAAACCTTGATGATTATTTCCGCGCCAGTCCCACGATCCATCTCCCACTTTTTCCGTAGATAGTCTGGAGTTGGACGCAGCCCCCGCTTGTGGCCGCAGCTCTCGCATATCCAGCGAATGTACGTCTTGTTAGAGGGTTGATGGACAAGGGCTTGGGATGCAATGGCAAACCGCAATTCCTGACAACCGCAACAACGATTGATGCACGGCATCTGAAGAAGCCGCACGGATTTTTGAGTAAGCATGATATGTTTCTCCTATTGATGGTCAATTGGGGCGATTCTTCTAGTTCGGAATCGCCCTTTTTCATTGATTCGATTAATTCAAGACAGCTCTAGCTGCAAGGGTTCCGGGTGTTTCCACTCCAAGTAGGATTTGATGACATCACAGTGGCAGGGCAAGGGAGCGCACCAGCACAGCAGTTTCACTTCTGGTAGTGCCCCCAACTTGGCTAACTCTGCCAGCACTTGATATCGACTGGGGCATTTCCAGGCACCGGATTGCATGACTTTGTATTTCTGGGCTAGAGCAGGGACAACATCAACCGGGTCCGCGCCATTGTTGACGACCTTGATTTTCATTGCTATGTTTCTCCTTATGAAACAGAAGCGAAAATGCTTTGACTGGGGCGATTCTCCTAACTGAGGTCGCCTTTTCACTTGTCTCTTTATTTGGCAGTGAAAGAATTAATTAACATCGAACAGATTTTTCGTTAATCGTGATAAATTCTGGTTCGATTGTGTGAACAGCAATCTATTGAAGAGTGGGGGCGACCGCCTGTACCATAGGCTACGGTGTACACACAAGTCTGAATTAGACTGTAGGGAAGCCGTGTAGAGCATCCTCAAAGATATGGAAAATCCCATTTTGGTTCATGAAGAACTAATCGATGGCACCACTTTTGGTGACCTCCGATTGCTCAAAAGGGGG
>CALDHF010000013.1 GCA_937941595.1 uncultured Acaryochloris sp.
GAAAACTATCGCTCCACTGAAAATATTTTGCAAGTTGCCAATGAACTGATCGACAACAATACAGAACGGATCGATAAAATCCTCAAGCCCACCCGCAGTGCCGGGGAACCGATTTACTGCTATCGGGCCGACGATGAATTACATGAATCAGATTTTGTTGTTCAGCAAATAAGAACTCTAGAGCAGTCCCATCCGGAATTGAGTTGGGGAGATTTCGCGATTCTTTATCGAACCAATGCTCAATCTCGGGCCTTCGAAGAAGGGTTAGTCCGCTGGAGCATTCCTTATACCGTGGTGGGGGGCCTCAAGTTTTACGATCGCCGTGAGATCAAAGATGTCCTGGCCTATCTACGCCTGATTGTAAATCCAGCCGATACCGTCAGCCTGAAGCGAGTAATCAATACCCCCCGTCGGGGCATCGGTAAAACCACCTTAGACCGGGTCACCAATGCCGCCCAAGAGTTAGGCGTGCCCTTATGGGAAATGCTGACCGAAGAAACAGCCGTTAAGACCCTGGCCGCCCGCAGTGCAAAGCCAATTTTGCAGTTTGTGGAAATGATGCGCCATTGGCAAAGCCAAGTTGAAACCCAATCAGCGGCCCATATTATCCAAGGCATTCTAGAAGATTCAGGTTATGTGTTGGACTTAAAAAATCAGGGCACAGATGAAGCCGATGATCGCATTAGCAACGTTAATGAACTTTACAATGCTGCCTTACAGTATGCGGAAGAAAATACCGATGAGTCCCTGCCCTCATTTTTGGCGAATACTGCCTTGGCCTCCGATTTAGATAATCTGGATGACAACACCACCGTTTCTCTGATGACCCTCCACTCGGCGAAAGGATTGGAATTTCCCATCGTCTTTTTGGTGGGGTTAGAGCAAGGGCTTTTCCCGAATTTCCGGTCTCTAGAAGATCCGGCAGCCATCGAAGAAGAACGTCGCCTGTGCTATGTAGGGGTCACTCGCGCCCAAGAACGCTTGTTTATTTCCCATGCCCGGGAGCGACGACTCTATGGTTCTCGAGAGCCTGCCATGCCCTCCCTATTTCTATCTGAACTCCCCCGAGAGCTACTGCAAACAAATTCTTTATCGGCTATCCCTGCCGAAACCTCCGAGTTACCTTTGGGGGCAGAGGTGAAGAAAAAGAAAATGCCCAATACCCATGCCCTGGACTGGTCAGTGGGTGATCGTCTAGTTCACAAAGGCTTTGGCCTGGGAGAGGTCACTCATATTTTCGGGGGTGACAACAAAATCTGTCTAGCGGTCAAGTTCCCCGGCATTGGCAAGAAAATTATTGACCCTAACATTACAGTTCTAGATCGTGTGGAATAATACTGCCAACAGTTTTAAGCCTAGGGAGACTGACTGAGTAAAAAGACTGAAGCAATATTGCCCTCACGACGTATTGAGTGGTACGTATTCCAAGAGCATGTAGGTTCGAGACTACTTTCGCAATAGCACCAAGTTTGCAGCACCAATAGTTGAGGATTGATGAATAATTACCTTTCCCATTGTGGGGACATGCGGGGGACTGAGAAAAGCGCGTGAGTCTAATTATTTTCGACTTTGATGGCACCATTGCCAATTCCCTCGTGATGTTTATAGAAGCGACCAATCGTCTTGCTAAAGATTTTGGATATTCACCGATTGCTTCCACTCAAATTGCGTATTTCAGAACCCTCAGCCTGCAAGGAGTGGCCCTAGAACTAGGGATTCCCATCTGGAAATTACCTTGTTATTTACAGCGTTTTCGTCAAGAACTTACCCGTCTGATCGCTGATTTAGAGCTGATTGAAGGGATGGATACAACACTGATGACAATGAAGCAACAAGGATATCGTCTAGGAATAGTGACGGCTAACTCCCGACAGAATGTAGAGTATTTCCTCGATAAGTATGACCTTGATCATCTATTTGAGTTTGTATATGGGGGGAAGATTTTATCAGGGAAAGCGAGAACCCTAAAGAAGCTAGCCAGGCTCAATGCAGTTGATCCTAAACAACTGGTTTATATTGGGGACGAAATCAATGATGTGAAAGCGGCAAACCGGACTGGACTGACTAGTGTGGCCGTAAGTTGGGGGTTTAATGATCGCCAGGTGTTGACTGCACAAACTCCTGATTTCTTTGTTAACCACCCTGAACAGCTCTTAGGGATCGCTTCTCAAGTCTCCAGGCTGAACTGATATTACGACTGATTCCAAATTTTAATTGGGTATGCTGGAGGGGCAACCCTTAAGTGACTCTGACATGGGCAATCCTGTTGACACGGCCAGCTTTCTTCAAGATTTAGATCGTATTTCTCGAATTCGTCAGCAAATCGCCACTCACTTATCCACGATTGCCAAGACCTTAGATCGGGCTGAGCAGGACGGTCAATCGGGGTCTGGTTCATTGCAGCTTCAGCAAGAAATTGAAGATGTCAGTGTTGCTAGTCGCAACCTGAAGCAGGGCGTCTTTCGACTCATGGTGTTGGGAGATATGAAGCGGGGGAAAAGTACTTTCCTCAATGCCCTGATTGGTGAGAATTTACTGCCCAGTGATGTCAATCCCTGTACGGCGCTGCTCACGATCTTGAGATATGGTCCTGACCGAACTGTTACCATCCATTTCAATGATGGTAAGTCTCCTGAAAATATTGACTTCAATAGCTTCAAAGATCGCTACACCATTGATCCTGAAGAAGCGAAACAGTTAGAAGCACAACAGCAGGTGGCCTTTCCTGATGTCAGTCATGCGGTTGTTGAGTATCCCCTACCCTTGTTGGAGAAGGGAGTAGAAATTGTGGATAGTCCGGGCTTAAATGATACGGAAGCCAGAAATGATTTGTCTTTAGGGTTTATTCAAAACTGCCATGCAATTTTATTTGTACTCCGGGCTACCCAGCCCTGTACCTTAGCAGAGCGCCGTTATCTTGAGAATTACATTAAAGGGCGGGGACTCTCTATTTTCTTTTTAATTAATGCTTGGGATCAAATTCAGGACAGTTTGATTGATCCTGAAGATCCAGCAGAGTTGGAGGATGCCACTCGTAAACTCCATAAGGTTTTCCGTGCCAATCTGGATGACTATTGTCAGGTGGATGGCTATGACCTTTATGAAGAACGGGTGTTTCCAATTTCGGCGTTGCAGGCCCTGCGCCAGCGGGTCAAAGATGCCGATGCGAGTTTGGAGGGCACAGGATTCTCTAGCTTTTTAACCGCCCTTAATACCTTTCTCACCCAAGAACGGGCGATTTCGGAGTTGCGTCAAGCGCGAACCCTAGCCCGGTTAGCCCTGGATCGGGTTCAGGATGCGACGGCTCGCCGTATCCCCCTTTTGGACCAAAGTGTTCAGGAACTGGAGCAACGCATCCATTCTGTAGAACCCGAATTTATTGATTTGAAGAATATCGGAGATCATTTTAGTCAAGATATTGTACGAATGCGAGATCAGCGATCCCGGTCCATTGCCGATTCTTTTCGCACCTATATCTTCGATTTGGAAACAACGTTTGATCAGGACTTCCTCAAATATCAACCCCCTGATTTACAATTTCTCGATTGGTTTAATCAGGGACGACGAGATGCCTTTAATGCCACCTTTCAAAAGGCTTTTCAGCAATATATAAATGATAAATTCTTTGCCTGGAGCAGACGGGCGGAAGCAGATTTGAAAGAGGCTTTTCAGCAGCTTTCCAAGAGTGCCGAACAGTACGGGGCCTCCTATACCCAAGTGACAGATCGGATCACCGAAAAGCTGACAGGGCAGAGAATTGACTCCCGAAGTCCGAATCGCCAAGCCGGAGATAATGCTCCTGGATGGGCCAAATGGGCCATGGGTCTGTTTTCCCTGGCGTCTGGCAATTTGGGAGGGGCGGCCATGGCTGCGACTGGATTCGACGTCCAAAGCATCATGCTCAATGTCTTTACCTCGGCGGGGATTGCATTGGTGGCCTCTTCTGTCTTTGGGATTATGCTGGGGCCGATTACGTTTGCTCTAGTGGGATTAGGCATTGGCGCTTTACAAGCGGATCATGCCCGTAAACAGCTCACCCAGGTGACCAAAGCAGAATTTGTTAAATGTCTACCCCAGATTGCTCAAGAGCAATATCAGCCGATTTATAATGCGGTGCAAGAGTCTTTTGATATCTATAACCAAGAGGTGATGGACCGCCTGCAAGAGGATATCCAGGCTCGAAAACAGGAGTTGGAGAATTTGCTGGACCAAAAGAATTCGCGAGAAATTGATCGCCAGACTGAAGTGACTCGCCTAGAAACATTAGAGAAATCTGTGTCTACTGAATGCGAGTCTATTGAAGCGGCGTATCAGAATTTGCTAACGGCATAAAACCCTGAGAGGATTGACCATCGAGGCATCAAGAGCGCCTTTAACCCCCTTCTGGCAAAGACAATTCTCATCTTTCTAGCATTCAATTTTGGATGGTCTGGGCTACCGTCTCACCATTGCAACCGTTTCAACACCGTAAAAGATGTCAAGTTCTGAAATGGAAACACAGGATCACATCAACCATTTGCTGAAAATGGCCGTGGGCGTGTTGGAACTTAAAGATACGGACGAACTACGGCGTGATGTGTTGGCCATTTGCGATCGCACCACCGTATCCCCCCTCAGAATTGCCGTGTTTGGTCCTTTCAACTATGGCAAGTCGACCTTACTCAATGCCCTCCTGGGCGAAAAAGCCTTACCCATCGATCTGATTCCTACGACCGGGGCTGCCATCAGCATCCGCTACGGCCCGGAACTACAAACCCGGATTTGCTTAAGGAGCAGCCAAGAAATTGTCGAAGTAGGCACCGACGTGCTTAAGCAATACGCCATCCTCGATGATCAACGACGCATGCGTGAGGATGTGGTTTCGGTTGAAGTGAGTTGCCCCCATCCTTTTTTGCAAACGGGGGTAGAGCTTCTGGATTTACCAGGAACAAACGATCGGGAAGCCCAAGATGCCTTAGCCAAGGAGCAGTTGCTGACGGCTGATTTGGTGATTCAGATGCTGGATGGTCGCAAGCTGATGACTCTCGGAGAACGGGAACATCTCCGAGACTGGCTGCTAGACCGGGGCATTGACAGCGTTATCTTTGTGGTCAACTTTTTGAATTTACTAGATCCTGAGGATCAAAAGCAGGTCATGAATCGGATGCGGTTTGTGGCGGAGAGTTTTCGATCGCAGCTGCCGTCAGGCATTAGTAA
>CALDHF010000014.1 GCA_937941595.1 uncultured Acaryochloris sp.
GACTGGATCATGAACTGTAATTTTTTTCTTGTGGATGGAAATTTTTTCTTGATCTCGAAGATCACCTAGCAACCGGGTGACTGTCACCCGAGTCGACCCAATCGCTTCTGCAATGGCTTGGTGGGATAGTTTGAGATCAACCGTAATCCCTCCACCGTTGGGTACACCAAAATCACGACAGAGAATCAAAAGAAAACTCACGAGACGAGATTCCATATCTCGATGAGCCAAGGTCTCAATCATCATCTCGGTCTGGATGATACGTGAGGATAACCCTCGTAACAAAACGATGGGTAAATCGGGATCATTCTGCAATGCTTTTTCAACCTGTTCAATTGGAACAGATAGCAATTCTACTTGGGTAAAAGCAACCGCATGATAGAAGCGATCGGAGCGCTGCTTTGTCAAAAGGGATAGCACACCAAAGACACTATTTTCCCTCAACAGGGCTACGGTAATCTCTTCACCGGCTTCATACACCCGCGATAGCTTGACTGCCCCTTTAATCAAAAAGTAAACACGTTCAGCTGGATCCCCAGGGAAAAAGATGGTTTTTCCTCGATCAAAGGTTTCCGTTACAGGCGGGAAAACACCACTCCCCATCTGCCGAAACACAGCAGCAAGTGGATTTTCTGGTGTCAATCGATTAGCTTGAGGCGAGACCATTAACGTACTCATATCCTGACCTAATAGAGAAGATATGTAGGCAGACATTAGTGAAAAAGCCAAACACCAAACCTACAAAAAAGGGGGTGAGATTAGAATCACTTCAGCGCTCTACAAATTGAAATCTAAAGCCGGATTTTAAAAAGAACAGTTTACATAAATTAAGCGGACTTACTGTGTTGTTTATGTATCAAAATATACATATAGATAAAACTAGCTGACAACTAGCACTCCGCCCATGAAGTTAACAGTTTTGCCCTCAACTCGTTCTAAGCTAGATCTGGAGTCAAGGATCAGGCCTATTAATCTCATCCTTTCTCCAGACTTTTAATATTTTATTCAACCCACATTCATGCTTGATCTAACTGGAAAAAACGCCCTTGTTACCGGCATTGCCAACAACCGTTCCATTGCCTGGGGCATTGCTCAGCAGCTCCACCAGGCAGGGGCTAACTTGGGCATTACGTATCTGCCGGATGAAAAAGGGCGGAATGAATCGAAAGTCCAAAAACTCGTGGAACCCCTCTCACCTAGTTTGTACTTACCCTGTAATGTCCAAGATCAAGCCCAAGTCGATGCAACATTTGGTGAAATCAAGAAACAGTGGGGACGCGTAGATATCCTGATTCATTGCTTAGCCTTTGCCAATAGGGATGACTTAGGCGGAGATTTTAGCGCTGTTAAACAGGAAAATTTCAATTTGGCATTAGATGTGAGTGCCTACTCCCTGGTGCAAATGAGTGCTGCAGCCAAACCCTTAATGACCGAAGGCGGTAGCATCGTTACCCTCACCTATTTGGGTGGCGCTAGAGTCGTTCCCAATTACAACGTCATGGGGATTGCCAAGGCGGCATTAGAAATGAATGTCCGGTATTTAGCAGCAGAAATGGGTCCACAAAACGTTCGCGTCAACGGCATTTCAGCTGGACCAATCAGAACCTTAGCCTCCTCTGCGGTGGGTGGCATTTTAGATATGATTCATCATGTTGAAGAAATCGCGCCCCTGAAAAGAACCGTTACCCAAACAGAAGTGGGCAATACTGCTGCATTTCTCTGTAGTGATTTGTCTACGGGCATTACCGGTCAAATTCTCTATGTTGATTCGGGATACTCCATCATGGGGATGTAATATGCCCTCGGCACTCTCTCGGTTCATCATTAGGACTCCCAATGCTGCTTCCAATCGTCAGCAGTGAATAAAGCGGCCAAACTGATATCTCTATGAAGCAACGTCTTTACCCCCTAGATCGAGTTGCAGTGACGGTAATGGCTGCTCTCACTGTTTTAATTGGCATCCTCATCATTGGCGGTGACCATACTGTTCCCTTAGTCCGGGAATTCAACTGGCAGCAGAAAAAAGTTGGCGTCACAGACACGGCTTTTACCTTGACGTTCAATCGAACGATGGATTGGCCAAATGTCCAAAAGCACCTCCAACTCACTCCGGAGCTGCCCGGAAAGTTGAGCTGGGCGGGTCGAAGACTCGCTTATACCCTGACAGAACCCATTCCCTACGGCACGGAATTTCAGGTGCAGTTGGACAATGTAGAAGAAGCGCGTCGCAGTCCCAACGACCAACCGAAAGTGATGCAGCCTTTTGCTGGAGAGTTTCGTAGTCGAGATCAAGCCTATGTTTACCTCGGTGTAAATGGAGAAGAAGCCGGTCGCCTGATTCTTAAAAATCTGACCCAAGACCAAAAGACCATCCTTACCCCACCTGAATTAGTGGTGATGGAATTCGAACCGTATCCTGATCGCGATCGCATCTTATTCACTGCCACAGATCGAGGCCAGGAAGCCCAGGGAAACTTCAACCCCCAACTGTATACCGTCACCACAGGACTACAGGTCAATCCCCCCGATGCTGAACCCATCAAAGCCGCAGCCCCAGGGAAAATCGAGCTAATTTTAGATAACAAACGATATCAGATTCTCAAGTTCGATCTAGCTGCGGATGGCCAGCGCATCATTCTTCAACGGGCTCAGCGCCAAGGGAGTGGCTTAGGTGCAGTCTCCCTATGGCAGTTACCGGCAGGACAACCACCCCAACCCCTCAAGAATGTCCAAGGCGGTGACTTTTTGATTGCCCCTGATAGCCTTTCATTGGTGATTGCTCAAGGTCAGGGGCTGGCTATTCTGCCCCTAGACGGAACCACGAATGACGAACCGCTAGGATTTTTACCTAAGTTTGGGATGGTCCTCAGCTTTGCCCAAGATGGGTCGGCAGCCACCATGATCAAATTCAACCCCAACTTCACCCGGTCGCTGTTTTTAGTCAACAATCGGGGAGAGCAAACCGAGCTGCTCAAAACTACAGGCTCTATTTTGAGCGCTACCTTTGACCCAAAAAAGCAGTTGCTTTACTGTTTGTTAACTCAGGTGGTCTCCGAGAAAGAAGAAGAGTATCTGGAAACCCCTTATCTAGCCACCATTAACCTCCAAACCAAACAAGAAACCCGGCTATTAGATCTGCCCAACCAGCGCGATATCACTATGACCTTAGCGCCCGATGGCTCAGCGTTATTATTCGATCAGGCGATCGAGGCCAGCCCTGGTAATGCAGCTACTGCCCAGACCTCACAGGGCAGTAGCGTTGCCACCAGTAATCTTTGGCTATTGCCTCTCCAGCCCGGTAAGACTTTACAACCTCAATCCATCGGCTCTGGTCTAAGTCCCCAGTGGTTACCGTAAACGTCTACCCAACAATTCAAGCTATGATACAAACATTGATATTTGTAAACTATTATCAATGTTTGTATCCAAAACGGGCCTTATGAACCTGCGAGCCGCGCTCAAAGAAACCGTTTTTTATGGTCAGGATCCCACCCCCGAACTGATTGCCATCCTGATGGTCTACTTTGTTCAAGGCATCCTGGGATTAGCCCGTTTGGCCGTCAGTTTTTTTCTCAAAGATGATCTCGGGTTAACGCCCGCTCAAGTCGCCGCCATGATGGGCATTGCTTCCTTACCCTGGGTGATTAAACCTGTCTTTGGATTTATTTCCGATAGCTTGCCAATTTGGGGCTATCGTCGCCGCTCTTATCTGGTCCTATCCGGTGGATTGGGTTGTCTGGCCTGGATCGGGATGGCCACCATTGTCCACTCAGCTCTCGCCGCAACCATCGCCATTGCCCTTAGCTCTCTCTCCGTCGCCGTCAGTGATGTGATCGTCGATTCTCTGGTGGTTGAACGGGTCCGCCAAGAATCTCAAAGTGATGCGGGGTCTCTTCAATCTCTGTGTTGGTCGGCTACCGCCGTCGGCGGCATTATCACGGCCTACTTCAGCGGCTGGCTCTTGGCCCATATGAGCACTCGCCAAGTGTTTTTGATTACGGCCACCTTTCCCCTGATCGTGTCCGCGGTAGCCGTACTGATTGCCGACCCTAAGGTGAAGGCTCAGCTCAACCTCGATTCCACTAAGCATCAAATTCAGCAGCTCAAGCAGGCCATCACCCAAAAACGGATCTGGTTACCTGTCGCCTTTCTGTTTTTGTGGCAGGCCACCCCCAGTTCTGAATCTGCTTTTTTCTTTTTTACCACCAATGATTTGGGCTTCGACCCCGAATTTTTAGGTCGGGTCCGTCTGGTCACCAGCCTCGCAGCCTTGCTAGGGATTTGGGTGTTCCAGCGGTTTCTCAAGGCCGTCGCCGTCCGCCGCATCTTTTTGTGGAGTACGTTGATTTCAGCCGCGTTAGGCATGACTACATTACTGCTGGTCACCCATACCAACCGTACCCTTGGCATTGACGATCAATGGTTTAGCTTGGGCGACAGCTTAATTCTGACGGTGATGGGTCAAATCGCCTATATGCCCGTCTTGGTCTTGGCCGCCCGCCTCTGTCCACCCGGCGTAGAAGCCACCATGTTTGCTCTCTTGATGTCCGTCAGCAACCTGGCAGGCATCTTATCCCATGAGTCAGGGGCGTTAATTATGCATGGACTGGGCATTACCGAAACCAATTTTCAGCAGCTCTGGCTCTTAGTGGTCATTGCCAATCTCAGCACTCTCTTACCGCTCCCCCTCCTGCATTGGCTGCCTCAAGATTCGGAAGATGCTGTCTCCGAAGAGAGTTCTCCCGTTCCCCTTGAGGTCATCCTCGCAGACTCATTAGCGGTCGAACTTGTCACGGATCAAACCCCTTAATTGTTAATTGCCAAACCTATGACTGTTTCTGCTCCCACTTCTAACGATTACCTATCTCACAACTGGCAAGGGGGTCATGAATCTCTCACCCAAGAATATGACTATGCCATTACAGACATCGATGGGGATATTCCTGTTGATCTCCAAGGAACCCTCTTTCGCAATGGCCCCGGTCTGCTAGACGTTAACGGCACGCCTTTACAACACCCTTTTGATGGCGACGGCATGATTTGCGCTATTCGCTTCCACCAAGGCCAAGCCCATTTCCGCAATCGCTTCGTCCGCACAGAAGGCTATGTCGCCGAGCAAGCTGCTGGCAAAATCCTCTATCGGGGCGTCTTTGGCACACCCAAGCCCGGGGGACTCTTAGCCAATGCCTTTGACATTAATTTCAAGAATATTGCCAATACCCATGTGATTTATTGGGCTGACAAACTCCTGGCCCTCTGGGAAGCCGACCAACCCTATCGCCTCGATCCAGCCACCTTAGACACCCTAGGCCTCGAAAATTTTTCGGGTTTGCTAAAGCCAGGGGATCCATTTTCTGCCCATCCCCGAATTCTCCCAGGTGCGACGACAGCAGAGGATCGCCTCGTTAACTTTGCGATCAAACCGGGTCTCTCCAGCACTGTGAAAATCTTTGAATTTGATCGCGCGGGCGAGGTCGTCCATCAGCGCCAGTTTGCCATTCCTGGATTTGCCTTTATTCATGACTTTACGGTCACTCCCAACTACTACGTCTTTTTCCAAAATCCAGTCACTCTGAATCCCATTCCCTTCCTGTTTGGACTAAAGGGAGCGGGGGAATGCATCTCTTTCAACGCCCAAAATCCCACCAAAGTGTGGCTCTTACCCCGCCAGTCAGGCCAACCGCAGCAGCTGAAAACCGATGCTTGCTTTGTCTTCCACCACGCCAATGCCTACGAGGCAGACGGTCAGGTGATTGTAGATTCAATTTGCTACGATACCTTTCCCTCCTTAGAATCTGGGGTCGATTTCCGCAATATTGATTTTGATGCTGTCCCTCCAGGTAAACTCTGGCGGTTTCAAATGACCCCAGAGACCGCTACCGTCGAAAAACAGCCCTTAATCACTCGGAGTTGTGAATTTCCCACCCTTAACCCCGCCCAAGTTGGACAGGATTATCGATATGTCTATATTGGGGCCACAGATGCAAGCGTGGGTAACGCCCCTCTCCAAGGGATTCTCAAAAGGGATTTACAGACTGGGGAAGAGCAGCTCTGGAGCGCGGCTCCCCAAGGATTTATGGGTGAACCTGTGTTTATCCCGAAACCGAATGCCACCCAAGAAGATCAGGGTTGGGTCGTGGCTGTAGTTTACGATGGCGATCGCAACCGATCTGATGTGGTCATTCTGGATGCAGAACAGTTGGAGCCAGGTCCCATTGCCCGCTTGCACTTGCAACACCATATCCCCTACGGTTTACATGGCAGTTTTACGCCCACTGTATTTGCTCCCTAATTCCATCGACCACTATGACTCAAAAGCTCTTGTTTGTGTGTCTCGGCAATATCTGTCGGTCACCTTCGGCTGAAGGCATCATGAACCATTTGTTGCAGCAAGAACAGCTGACCCATGCTTTTACATGCGATTCGGCAGGAACAAGTGGCTATCATATTGGCGCTGACCCCGATCGGAGAATGGCAGCTGCGGCCCTCAAAAAAGGGATCACCCTCGCAGGCCATAGCCGCAGGGTTCACCCTGAAGACTTTGCCAATTTTGATCTAATTTTGGCCATGGACCAATCGAATTATCAAGATCTGAAGACCCTAAATACCGATCCACAGTATGACCCTAAGATTCGAATGATGTGCGATTTCTGCACAGATCATACTGATACAGACGTGCCTGACCCCTACTATGGCGGCTCTTCTGGTTTTGATTACGTGATTGATCTACTGCTTGATGCCTGTTCAGGCTTGCTGAGTCAGCTTCAGCAGTGAGATGCCGTCAATGATCGGCTGGCGGGGTCAAGCCAACGAGATGATTTTCCATCGCAAACCGGACAATATCTGCCCGGTTGTTCGTTTCTGTTTTTTGTAATAATTTGCTGACATACTTTTCTATCGTCCGGGGACTGAGATGAAGCTGTTCCCCGATTTGGGCATTGGAGAGGCCATCCGTTAACAGCAACAGGACC
>CALDHF010000015.1 GCA_937941595.1 uncultured Acaryochloris sp.
CTCTTTTTCTGAATCTATACAATGCTCTGACCATCCGACAGGTGCTCCATCAATACCCCATTGACTCCATTCGGCCTCAGGTTTTCGGTATCCCCAACTGGTTGGCCTTTCTACGGTTTTTTTCCCGAACGGTCTATAGGCTGAACGACCAACCCCTCAGCCTCAACACCATTGAGCATAGGATTCTCCGCCAGCAATACCCTGACCCCCGCATTCACTTTGCCTTGGTTTGTGCGTCGGCAGGCTGTCCATTGTTGAGAGCAGAGGCCTATATTCCAGATAAGCTGGCTGCTCAACTAGAAGCAGACGGCGATCGCTTTATCAACAATCCAGACAAAGTCCACTACGATGCCGCTAGCCAAACCCTGTTCTGTAGCAAAATTTTCAAATGGTACAAGGCTGATTTCCTCACAGTTGCTGACGCCATACCAGCCTATATCGATCGCTACTACAACGCTGCCCAACTGCCAGCTCCCGTGACAGTGGTTTACCGACCCTATAGCTGGGATTTAAATCAAAGCGTGTAGATGTGGCTGGCCCAGGCACCTGGTGTTGGTCAAGATCTGGATCATAATAGAGACCTGAATCACAGAGAGTATGGAGCGCAACAAGCTTACCTTTTACGACCAACAGGCTGCCCAGTGGTGGAGCGAGACGGCAACTATCTTCCCTCTGAGTAAGCTAAACCCCTTGCGGTTTCAGTATTTTGATCGTGTCATCCCCGCGTGGCAGGGACTCAGAGTGCTAGATGTAGGCTGTGGCGGGGGATATACCTGTGAATTCTTAGCCCAGCGGGGAGCGATGGTGACCGGAATTGATCCGTCTGCGGCCTGTATTGCAGCAGCGAAAAGCCATGCAGAGAGGATGGGACTGACCATTAACTATCACGTTGGTCTGGGGGAAACTCTACCGTTTGAATGCGATTGCTTCGACGCCGTCATCTGTGTGGACGTACTAGAACATGTCCAGAGTATTGCCGCCACGGTGACGGAAATTAGTCGGGTACTGCGGCCAGGAGGGCTATTCTGCTTTGATACCATTAACCGCACTTGGCAGTCCCGCTGGCTAATGATCTGGCTTCTAGAGGATTTGCTGCGACAAATTCCCCGAGGTATCCATGACTGGCAGAAGTTTGTTCCCCCTAAGGAGCTGCATCAACTGCTGATGCAAGCTGGGTTTTCGCAAGTGACCTTGCAGGGATTTGATCTATTTGGCCGAACGCCCCTAGCTCAGATATCCAACTTGATTCACTTTTTAAAGACGGGCGGGTTTCAGGTTCAATTTGATGATGACACCCGAGTGATGTATATCGGTACAGCATTGACCAAGACAGCAACGTGATCACCTCAGCAGGCAGTCAAGGTCGGGGCTTAACCTGTCATTCCAAGACTGGATTCTAGAGCTGAAAGATTGCTTTGATCAAAAGCAACGTCAAGAACGCACACCCTAGAACGATAAGAATGGTCAGTAGGGTAATCCCAACAACAAAGAGAGGATTTCCTTTATTAGGGGTTGATGACACAGTTAGGTGCTGATCTACTAAAGCCATATTTCTAGTATTGGCTTTCCAGGTAAAGTCGAGAAGGTCCCCCAGGCCAGGCACAAGGCCAACCAAAGAGTCGATCAGAATATTGGTCACCATTTGCCAAACTACCTCCTTCGGGATTCCCATCTGAGCCGCTTGATAAACGATGTAGGCCCCAACTGCACCCCCAACAACGTCACCACTACCAGCCGCAATCCCTAGTAAACCCAAGATCGGGTCAAGTCCAAAGCGGAGTTTGGTGCCAGGGATAGAGAGGGAGTTGTCTAGCAAGAAGGCCAGACGATGCAGTTTCTGGACTTTTTCTGTGACTGGCTGTGATGACTTGGACGCTAGGGGCTTGAATTTGGACATATTCCTTTATTCGTATCGACTGGATATTCTCAATTCTTTCTCAATGGACCAATTGAGCCATTTTCCTGGTTCGTCGCTACACAAGGCACAATCTTTGGCTGGCAAGTTGTGATGCCCAAAATGGAAATACCGTAGACCGGATTTTTTGCCTGTATGGAGGATCTGACAGGTGCGCATTCCTATTTATCTAAGATGATCAGTTGAACTTTGAGCACTTGGAACCTCAGAGTGTGGCACGAATAGAATACGAAGCTGGACATACTGCCACCTTCCTACTGAGTCTTTGCAAGGAGGAGTGGAGCGTCCGATACATCGAGAGATATAACTGGTTTTCGCTTGTTATTTTTGGCTTTGTATTTCCCGAAAGTCTTTTCATATATAAGGTAAAGATATATACGATAAAGTAGCTTTCTGTCATAAAAAAATACAGGTGGAGAAAGATAGATTTCTAGGACTGCTCAATATTCAAATGCATTGAAATTCCTTTCCCAAAGTAGATTTTGGACCTTGTAGCTTCAGTAGAAACAAGGCGTCGGTAAACTGCTCGACGGCTTATGCAACTGACTTAGGAGCGGTTGCACAGACTTACTCAACTTGAAGATAGTCATCGCTAACAATGGGGGATTGATGTTGTCGACAATATCCCTCTTTTGTCTCGTTGTCCTTAAAATGCAAATCAATAACATTTAAGAAAATTAATTTATTATGATTACCTCAAAGAATTAAAGCATATTTGGGAAAAATGACTTAATCTTAAATAGACTTTAGGAGTTATCTCGAAGATATGTCTGAACCTGCAAGAACTGTCAGTATCTTCCATAAAGCAGATGCACCCCTGTTTAAAAAGGCAGGTGAAACTATTTTCGCAGAAGGCGAAGCCGGAGAGGTTATGTTTGGCCTGTTAACCGGAGAGGTTGATTTATTTGTTAAGGGTAAGGTTGTTGAAACCATTCATGCCGGAGATGTTTTTGGTGAAGGGGCGTTAGTCCAACTTTCCGGTGTCAGAGCGTCTACTGCTATTGCCCGTTATGACTGTAGCTTGGTCTATTTGAATCAGGAACGTTTTCTGTTCGCTATCCAAAATACACCGATGTTCGCTATTGAAGTCATGCGTAGCTATTCAGACCGCCTTCGCCGTCTTAAGCATCTGATCTGAATCTGGTCAGGGACTTTTGGTCTTGTCTAAATAATCAATGACAGCTTGAGCAATGGTGAGATTACCCTCTTTAGGTAAAGTCTGATCACTACGAGCAGGTTGCAAAGGTTTGAACAAAAACTCCCAATTGCTTTCGGTAAGTTCGTTTTCCTCTAGCAGATAGTGGGAGTTGTACTCCTGCAGACCCGTTAATAGATACTGGGCTTCGGCAAAGTCATCCCGAGGAACAGAAATCACAGGTATACCCAGTGAGCAGGCTTCCGAAAACGTTCCATATCCGGGTTTACTAACAATCCGACCACACAATGGCATCACGTCCACCGGACGATATTTAGGATCACTCACCTTGAGCAAATTGGGGTATGAATCGGGTGCTAGACGATCAAAGGTAATAAATTGCCAATCTGGAAACTTCTGAAGATTGCGATAAGGAACTTTGGCTAGCCCTAACCCACCAAAGCTCATGAGGACTGTCTTTTCTGCTTCTACTTTAATCCCAAATTCGCGGCGCAGTTCTAGAGTGGTGAATCGGGGAGAAGCGCCTGTTAACCCCACGTCTGTAACATTGGGAAATACTGACATCGGTTCGTGAAAGGGGAGTCGAAACAAGCGATCGCATTGCTGGAAACAGTCTGTTACCCAATCTACGATATCCGCAAAATCATCCCCCCATTGCCGATAGATTAAATCCCAACCAAAGTTACTGGCCATCCAGCAAGGAATCCCTGCTGCTTTGGCAATAACGCTGGCTAAGGGCGGAATATCCGCTAGAATCAGTTGCGCACCTATTTGGCGAATATAATCAACTTCGGCAGTAACAAGACGATTTTGATAGGTGCGAATCTCTTGAAGCTGTTTCAAGGTCGCCGGGATGTTGATGGTGAGACCATCACTCTGAATGACCCCCACATCCAAGACCCGAGAACGATAGATAAAGTCTCCAGGAATATATGACTCGATTAACCACCGGGGAGCACTGGTGACGACGATTAATAAGATATCAGGCACTAAACGCTGAATTTCTGCCAAGACGGCTGCTGTGCGTGTGGCATGGCCAAAACCATGATTGGTAATGGCCACATATAAGGTGGGTCGAGCCATCCTAAACCTTTATACTTTTGTCAATACGAATAGACTATCGTTATTGCCGCGACCAATGCGCAGGTCGTCATCCAAATAGGTCGTCTCTAACCACCCTCTAGCAGACTGTCCCGAGTTGAGCGGTATGCTGAGGGCCGCTACTGGGCTGAGTGTCTCTAAACGAGAGACAAGATCATCTATAGATCGATAATTCATTACCCCTTTGATGCCTAGGATTGAGCGTTCAAAATTGACCTGTACGCGCCGCTCAGAAACTGGGGTCAAACGAGCCGCCACACAAAGGATACCTTCGAGGAATGGAATCCCCTGCAACTCCAACACGTTATAGAGTTTAAATTCTTGTCCCCGAATACACTGGTAGATTGGCCCTGCGGGTAACATTGGCAGGCGAGCTAGACCCAATAGATCTTGGCTGGTGGTGTAAATGAGCCGCCATACTCCACTTAAACGATCTCGCTCACTTAAAGGCTGTGGGGTTGGATTTTGGACTTCTAACTGTACGACTTTATCCAGGACCCTACCCCGATCTACTTCGGTGCTGATCGCACCCCGATTCGTACCTGCGATCGCAGCCAACAATTCCGCTTTGGCTATCATGTCTCAGCTCCCCAGTATCAACACGACTTTGCAACCCTTTTGCCTCAATTCCACAGTACAGCCCAATACCTCATTATTGTAACTAACCTCTAAGGACCTCAACGATCAAGCCTCAGAATAAAAATGTAGACAAGCTAATCTGCTGGCAGTCCCTGCAAGTGCCCTAATAATTGCTCTGTGCGTCGGGAAATTTCCAGCCAATCTTCTGACACCAAAGCCTGCTTTGGAAATAAGTAACTCGATAGTCCCACCCCCATAGCCCCTGCTGCGATCAGAGCCTCTGCATTATCCAAAGACACTCCCCCCGTGGGAATTAGAGGAATATGGCCCAGTGGTCCTTGTAGACTTTGAATATACTGGCTGCCGCCCATTAAGCCAACTGGGAAAATTTTGACACTACTAGCCCCTGCTTGCCAGGCCGTCACAATTTCCGTCGGAGACAAAGCCCCTGGAATCATAGGGATATTATGAACTACCCCAGCTTGAATAATATCCACATTCACATGGGGACTGAAACAAAACTGGGTTCCAGCATCAATCGCTAACTGCAATTGGTCCACAGTCAAAATCGTGCCGACACCGATCTGGCAATGGGGTAATTCTTGCCGAAGCTGAGTGACGAGGGCCGCAGCCTGATCGCTATTCCAGGCAACTTCGATCAGCCCCATGCCCGCATTGGCAATAGCCCTAGCCATTTGGAGGCCAAGGGCAAATTTAGGACTGCGAATCACACCAATTGCTCGGTGATGTCTGACCGTCTTTAACCACCCAGTCTGCACCAATATTAATCAGTTCCCACCTAGCTTACCGTTGAGCATAGGCCGTCATCGGTTCTTTAATCCAACGAATATAGAGATGCTTGAACGTTGAACGGAGGACCCGAGGAGCACCAAAATCAATAGGCATCAAATTATCAGGCAGTTGCCAATTCTCCACCCGTAGCTCATGGGGATGGCAGAGGGGAAACTCAATGTCTTCCCAATCTGGACAATATCCCAAGCGCATGGCTGCTGCCATCGTTGGCACTATCTCAGGATTAACTTGCAATATCTCTAACACAGCCCGATCCAGGGCAAACACATCAGCCGCTGCCGCCAATATCCCCAACGATCGGGGTTCACCACCGCTCGGGCCATTACCTTCATGGCCAATAATGCCATCCACAATCGTGAGATTGGGAGAAATCGTCTGGGCCGTTTCCACCAGCATTTCCCCAAACCGCTTCACATCCTTCCCCGCTTCCATATGCCACCAAGCTTTCATTTTGCCAGGCACACATCCAAATAAATTTTTGACCCCGAGCGTCATCGTCAGCTGGACATGGGACTTCACCTTCGGCAAATTAATGACCACATCAGCTGACATCACTTCCTTAGACAGTCGTAAATCACCAAAGTCGCTGTTTTGGGTTGGATAACGACCGCCATGGAGTTCTACTATCGGGATATTCAATGCTTCTAGCATCGGTAAATAGCCATTTGCCTCGGCGACCCCCTTGGCACTGCCAAAGGCAGGACTATCGCCGATAAAAGGATGTCCTCCTGCTGCGATCACCCCTTCGGCTACAGCCTGGACCAGCTCTGGTCGAGTCGTACATTCTTTGCTGGGGCGTGCGCCCGTCAACAAATTGGGCTTCAACAAGACCCGATCGCCCGATTTGACAAAAGCAGCCAGACCACCGAGTGGCTCTAAGACCTCCTGGAGCGATATCCGTAGTTGAGGCAAATTGTAGGAATAGGCTGCAAGCAGACTGACCGGAGCAATCATAGGTTTACTAAGCCACAACTAGACAATAACGGGAGAGATCGAGACTAATTCGAGACCTCGGACGTTGATTCTGAATCAGTCGTATCAGAGGCGCTGGGGGCGACAGTATCGGTGTCACCATCAGTTGTCTCTGCCTTGGCTTTAGCCTCATCAGCTTTCTCTCGTTGCTTACGCTGAGCTTCCAGAATATCGTCCATAGCTTGGCGAATTTGGACAATCTTGTCCAAATTGCCTCGATAAATTTCCAGATCTTTTTGGAGCTTACTTTCGGAAATATTGAGGACAGTGCAAAGATTGGGCAAGAATTCCGCTAAAGAAGCCTCATCTTGAGTGATGTTGCCTTCGCTAAGTTCTAAAAGAGTAAACAAACCGATTGCAAACAGGCGACTGTATTTGAACTTAGGATTCTGGGCAATATTTCGCAGTTGCCATTGCAGCTCATCTCCGCCAGAATTTGCTGCCTGAGTAATCCACTCCAACATCTCCGGGGCAGATTTAGACTGGGCCAGCTCCTGTAGTCGCTGACCATCAGTTCTAATCTGGGCTGGATCCGTATCTTGGGCTTTACAGATCGCGCTAAAAATATTTTCCTTATCTTCTTCTGGCTGATAGCCATCCATAAAGCGATCAAATGATGTCACCACCCCTAATGCGAAAATAGGATCGTAGCGAAAATCTTCATTAACCTGCAATAGGTGCATTTCCACCATCAACTCTTCCACAACCCTTCGATAAACCGAGTTTACGGGACGGGTATGGATTGAGTAGAAGGCTCGCTTAGTATCAGAAACAGTACGCAGGTTATTCACAATTAAGACAGTTAGGAAGAAAAACTACAGTTATTATCACAGCTAAATGGATGGGGCACTAGCTGCAGGAAAAGAAAAACATTTGGGCCTTGGTAAAAGAATGCTAGTCCTTAACCAATAGGACGAACAACAATCTAGATAAGGTTTAGAATCCGGTTATACTGAAGATCCGAGTCATGATTGTTGTGATGTCAGCTGGGTACCTGCTAGGTTAACAGATACCCGACGAGTTAATGATTAACCTTCAACATAAGCAAAATGAGAAGTACCTCACTCAATAAAATTTAGATCCCACCTACATTGATGATATTTCAGGATTCACGATCTTTCACAACCTGTAATGGGTAGGATAAATATAGGTGTGAACAGCAAAACTAGGGTAGAGATTTGTGGTGGACGTTGATCAAACGAAGATTCTGAAGCTTGCACAAGACGGGAATCAACAAGCAATTGCAGTAGCACTCAATCGCCACCTGATGCCCAAAGGTGCCCACATCAAAGTCAAGCACAAAGAAGATTGTCTACAGATTCTCCTGCATACTCCCCAAAAAGCTCAACAGTCAGCCTTGATCCAAATGCTGCGCGAGCAATTACTGATGCTCAGTCCCAAAGGATTTAGTGCGGTCAAGATCTATAACCCTCATCCTGGGAAAAAGACAGCCAGCTTGATTCACGAATTCAGCCTAAGCGCATCTGCTCCACTACAGCCAACATCATATCCTCGTTCAGTCCCAGCCCAACAATCTCATCAGGCTATGCCAGCCCGATCTTCTGTGGCCGAGGTGTTGTTACACATGAGTAGTCTGGATGATCTAAAAGCTTTAAAGAATCATCCATTCTTTACCGGTACCTGTCCTCAATGTGGAATTCCATATATTCAAAAAGATCCGCCCCCCGTTTATTGGGATTGCCAAGAATGCGGGTGGGTAGATGATGCCAACCGACTGGCTCCTAAGTCTGATGCCAACGGTAGCAGCTCAAAGCAAAAGAACCTGGCTGATGGCAAAAAGCTAGGGAACTATCTGATGGAGGCAGGATTGTTAACAACAGCCCAAATCGAGGTTGCCTTGGCAGATCAGCAAATTACTGGAATGCGCCTGGGAGAGGTATTGGTGCGCAGAGGTTGGGTGAAAGAAGAAACCATTGAATATTTGATGCAAAAAGTTATTTTGCCGGAACGCACATCACCGCAAGATCAGTCTTCTTCCTACCTTGAGCTGAGCCGCAAACTCTTGAAGACCCTGATGAGTCAAGTAGGGGCTTCTGCTGATGGTGGTACGAAGCAGAATGATCTTCCAACTCCCTCAGCCCAAGATCAACCTACCCGACCCGTCGCTAGCGAACGAGCGACTCTCGTACTGCCCGATGCGGATGTCAGCGATTACCTTGACGATTTTCCAGCAGCGAAGTAGTAAACGAGGCCGAACGATAAGAGCAACCTACCTACTTCGCCTTAAGACGCAAGGGCAACTTCGATCATCTGCTGCAATTCACCCTGTTGATATAATTCAATCAGCACATCAGAGCCACCTACAAACTCACCGTTAATATAGACTTGGGGAATGGTTGGCCAGTTGGAGTATTCTTTGATGCCTTGACGAATATCTGGATCTGCCAAAACATCCATGGTTTCATATGGAACCCCGAGGCTATTGAAAATCTGCACTGTGTTGTTGGAGAATCCACATTGAGGCATCAATTTCGATCCCTTCATAAAAATAAGGATCTTGTTGCTTTGAACTAAGGTATCGATTCGTTCTTTCAGTTCGGGTGTCATAGAAAATGCAATCCTAAAGACTCGGGCTAAGAAAATAAAGACAAGTCAGAGAGTTAAAATGCCGAAGCATTATGAGGGGGAATTAGTGACAGTATTGGCTTGTACCGTTTGCCATTGTTCAGGTGTGTAAGTTTTTAACGCTAAAGCATGAAGTTGCTCACTAGCCATTACCTGATCGACAGACCGATAAATAAGCTGGTGTTGCTGAACCAGGCTCTTGCCATCAAATTCAGCAGAAACCACTGTTGCTTGGTAATGATCACCGCCCCCTGTGAGATCCTGGACGAAAACTTCGGCCCCAGGTAAACCCGATTTAATCATGGTAGTAAGGTCGTCCGGGTTAATCATCTGAATTCATGACGGATATGAGAACTTGACCAGTTTAGCTTTAAAACAATAGGACAAGATACCTCAATCTCCCCACGACAATAGCTGCCCAATGTCTAATTAGATTCTTCAATAGTTGCTGGTGATGTTGCTGGCGGGGTTGTGTTAAGTGGGAAGGTAGATGGTGGATCGGATGCAGGAGGTGCAGGTGATATTTCAGGTGAAGCGCCTTCTGGTGGGGTGCCTTCAGATGGAGCCCCTTCAGGTGGGGTGCCTTCAGGTGGAGCTCCTTCAGCAGGCGGGGGTGCTGTCTCCTCAGGCGAAGTCGTAGACTTCGCACCTGGCGTGCGTGGATAGGCTACATCAGAAAATCCCAACTCGACGAGTTGTTGATAAGACTTCTTGCCCAAATCACGGGATGGGTTTTGACTGCGAATAATCTCAATTAGCAATGGAATAGCTTTCTCAGGTTTATTTTGGGCTCGATATACCAAAGCGAGTTGGTAGGTTGATTGGTCTCTGAGTTGAGCAGTTTCTAAGGCTTTGCGGCGATGACTTTCAGAAACTCGTCGATCAACCCCTAAAAAACTCGAGGTTAAAGTTGAATAAAAACTAGAGAGCTGATTCATGATTTGGCGGGCATCTTTGAGCTTGCCAGCAGCTAAATCGAAATTTTGAGAGCTATAGGCACTTTCAGCTTCGGACATCAACCGTTTGCCCGCGGGAATGCTGAACAATCCACCCGTAATGGATGGACTCAACACCTCAACATTATCTAGGTCAGAGGAGGGAGTTGCTCCGGAGCCATCGAGGTCACCTGCTTTCTGGGCTTGAACTGATACGGGCACCAGGGTGAATAGAGAAAGAGAGGCAACCAACAAGGCTGAATATCGTTTGTTGGCGAGGAATAGGTGGGAGAGTTGCATATACACTTATCGATAAACTCTGTAAAGACGTCGATGTATTCAGTTCAATTTTCGGTCATCTTATCATTAGCCGTCGTGGCTATGATTTCTTGAATCCTATACCTTGAACTTCAATAGGTGCTTGACGAGAAGTGTCTCCCCATTTGTTCCATCCATAAGATGTGGCAATAGACTCCTAAACCCAGAGCAATAAATAGAAGACTTGCAATTATAGTGAAAATTACTATAATTGAAAAAGGCCCTATTAAAGCTAGTCTTATCCAGTTAATTGGGGTATGAGATCCAGGCTTTTAGGGTTCTTAGCCCTATTTATTTGGAGTCCGATGATGCAGGGACTTGAGCAACCAACAGAGGCAATAGATCAGTCATTAAGTCTGTCTAGCAGTGACTATAATCTGCTAACTGACCTCTATCAAGCCACAATGTCTGCTTGTTATTTGAATGAAAATTTGGCTCAGTTACCTGCAAGTTTTGAGTTGACGGTGCGCCGTTTACCCTCAAATTTTGGTTATTTAATTGCCATGGGATTAGCCCAAGTTTTAGATTATCTCCAAAATCTGAGATTTTCTCTGGACCAAATTCAGTACTTACAGCAAACGAATCTGTTTGGGAATGCCCCTCAGACCTTTTGGGATTTATTAGAGGAGGGACAGTTTACGGGAGATGTTTGGGCTGTGCCGGAAGGAACGGCTGTGTTTGCCAACGAGCCGTTACTGCGGATAGAAGCACCATTATGGCAGGCTCAGTGGGTCGAAACGTTTATCCTGAATACGATTAATTATCAGACCCTGATTGCGACTCGATCAGCTCGCCTTAGGGATGTGGCAGGGATCCAGGCGACAATCCTGGAATTTGGAACGCGGCGCGCGTTTGGTCCCCAAGCATCTGTCTGGGCAGCCCGAGCGGCCTTAGCAGCGGGGTTGGATTCAACCTCAAACCTTCTAGCAGCTCACCTGTTGAAGGTTCAGCCTAGCGGCACCATGGCCCATGCATTGGTGATGGCCTTAACCGCTACCCAAGGGACAGAAATGCAGGCCTTTGCAGCGTTTCATCGGACCTTTCCTGAGGCTGCTTTATTGATTGACACCTATGACACCCTGGACGCAGCCTATGCCTTGGCAGCTAAGGTGGATACTGGAGAATTAGAGGTATCCGCCATTCGGCTGGATTCCGGTGATTTGGTGGCATTATCTCAACAAATTAGCCAAATTCTACCCCGAGCCAAAATATTGGTGAGTGGTGACTTGGATGAGCTAGAAATTCAGCGACTTCGGCAAAAGGGAGCGCGCATTGATGGGTATGGGGTGGGCACTAAGCTGGTTACAGGAACGCCTGTGAACGGGGTTTATAAACTCGTAGACATAGATGGCAAACCTGTGATGAAAGAAGCCAATGGTAAATTGACTTATCCGGGACGTAAACAGATTTTTCGTCACATTCAGCACGGACAGGTTCTCCAAGATTGCCTAGGTTTAATCAATGACACGAGTTCAGGAGGGCGGCCCCTTTTACAACCTGTGATGAGGGCGGGGAAAAGGTTAGATCAACCCGAACCTTTGGAGACTATTGCCCAACGAACGGCGGCTTCGGTACGAAGTTTGGCAGCTGAGGTTCGTCAGATTGAAAATCCTGTGTCGCCGGTAGTGGAGTTATCTCCATCATTGCAAACTTTAACGACTGCTACTCGCCAATCTTCCCAGAGGTCTGCCCTGGTGTAAGTCAAATCCTTCTCTGTTTGCCCATGCTTAGTCCAACCTGATGTAATCACCCATGAATCAGATCGCTTTATTTGGCACCAGTGCTGATCCACCGACTATTGGACATCAATCCATTATTGAATGGCTCGCAGGTCTATACGATTATGTTGCGGTATGGGCTGCCGATAACCCGTTTAAGGATCACCAATCTGCACTGTCAGAGCGACTACGGATGCTAGAGTTGCTGGTTCAGGATTCACAGCAGCGGCATGGCCATGTATGCTTACATGCTGAACTGAGTCATCCTAAAACTCTAATGACGGTTAAGCAGGCTCAGCAAATTTGGCCCCAGGCACAGCTAACCCTGGTGGTCGGCTCTGATGTGGTGCCGACTCTATCGCATTGGTACGGGATTCAAACCCTGTTTGCACACGTGCAATTATTAATTTTGCATCGGCCAGATGCTCATCTCAATGCTGCCGCTTTAGTGGAGCTGCAATCTTTGGGGGCGACATTTGCAATCGCAAATTTTCAAGGTCCCCCCGTTTCCTCTAGTCACTATCGCCATACGGGTGATTCTGAGGATGTCCCGCCTTCTATTGCCGCCTATATTCAACAACGTCACTTGTATTCATGGAACGACCGCAGCACCCATCCTCCCGAATTCTCTCAACCTCTACCCTTGA
This sequence comes from uncultured Acaryochloris sp., assembly GCA_937941595.1. Lineage (GTDB taxonomy): Bacteria > Cyanobacteriota > Cyanobacteriia > Thermosynechococcales > Thermosynechococcaceae > Acaryochloris. The sequence goes on from CALDHF010000015.1 coordinate 12,741, forward strand.
ACCCACCGCCCTCGCTGAATTTAAGGTAGGGGTGGACAATGTCATCTTTTCCGTAGATACGGCCAACAATCGGTTATTGGTATTGCTCGTCAAGCGACCTAGAGATCCTTATCTGGGGGATTGGGCTTTGCCAGGAACCTTGGTCCGGAAAGGAGAATCCTTGGAAGCTGCTGCCTATCGAATTTTGGCAGAAAGATTGCGGGTTGAGAACCTTTATTTAGAGCAGCTCTATAGTTTTGGTGGACCTCATCGCGATCCACGGGAAGCCCCAGATAGTTTTGGCGTTCGCTATCTTTCGGTTAGTTATTTTGCCTTGGTTCGGTATGACGATGCCCTGCTAATTGTGGATGAAGGGTACGAGATTGATTGGTATCCTCTGGAAGCCTTACCCACCCTGGCCTTTGATCACCAAGATATTCTTAACTATGGTCACCAACGACTGTGCAACAAATTGGAGTACAGTCCCGTTGCTTTTGAGGTTTTGCCAGATCGCTTTACCCTAGCAGATTTATATCAGCTTTATAGTACTGTTTTGGGTGAAAATTTCACGGATTACTCCAATTTCCGATCACGCCTGCTGAAGTTGGGCTTTTTGGCCGATACCGGAGAGAAAGTGTGTCGGGGGGCCGGTCGGCCTGCGAGTTTATATCGGTTTGATGCTAAAGCGTTTGCTCCTTTTCAAGATAAACCTCTGGTGTTTGTATAGGTACGAGTCATGAAGATTGCGATCGCACAATTGAATCCTACCATCGGCGACCTGGTTGGCAATGCTGCTGCTATTCAGACCATGGCTGAACAGGCGGCCCATCAAGGGGCAGATCTCTTGCTCACCCCCGAACTCTCGCTGTGTGGCTATCCGCCCCGGGACTTATTACTCGACCCTAGCTTTGTCCAGGCAGTGGAGACCGTCTTGCAACAGCTGGCCTCGCGCTTGCCGCCCCAACTTCATGTCCTGGTGGGCACGGTCCAAGAGAACCAGGAGAATACCTTGGGAGGCAAGCCCTTATTTAATAGCATCGTCCATCTCCATGAAGGCAATATTCTAGAGTGCTTTCATAAGCATTTGCTACCCACTTATGATGTCTTCGATGAAGATCGCTATTTTGCTGCGGGTCATCAGCCGAATGTCCTGGATCTCAAACAAGGCAAAATTGGGGTCACTATCTGTGAAGATCTGTGGAACAACTCCGATTTTTGGGGTAAACGGACCTATACCGCTGATCCTGTCGCTGAGTTGATGAGCTATAACGTCGATCTGATCGTGAATCTGTCGGCTTCGCCATTTTGTGTGGGCAAACAAGAACTGCGAGAAGCGATGCTGCGCCATCATGCTCAGCACTACCACTGCCCTCTAATCTATGCCAATCAGGTTGGGGGCAATGACGATCTGATTTTCGATGGCCGCAGTGTCGCTGTTAATCGCCAAGGAGAGGTAGTCGGAAGGGCATTAGCCTTTGCACCAGATTTACTGCTGCTTGACTATACGGCCCATGATTTACATCCCAGTCGAGTGGAACCCTCTGTGACGAATGCCAATGCTGAAATTTGGTCCGCCTTGGTCTTGGGAGTGCGAGATTAGGCCCATTAATGTGGGTTTAGCCAAGCCGTATTGGGATTAAGTGGAGGGATTGACTCATCCTTAGTGGCTGCGATCGCAGGGGCAGCCCTGGGTCCTGAGAATGTTTTGGGGGTTCTGATGCCGTCGCCCTACAGTTCTGAGCACTCCATTCAAGATGCCGAGGATCTGGCCCGCAATTTGGGGATGCCGACGACTCAGCTTGCGATCGCAACCGCAATGCAGACCTATGACAACATCTTAGAACCCGTTTTTGCAGGTACAGAACCCGGTGTAGCAGAAGAAAATATTCAAGCCCGGATCCGGGGCAATTTACTGATGGCCATCGCCAACAAATTTGGTCGGCTGCTGATCTCCACGGGTAATAAATCGGAAATGGCGGTGGGCTACTGCACCCTTTATGGGGATATGAACGGGGGCTTAGCGGCTATTGCGGACGTGCCCAAAACCCGAGTCTATGATTTATGCCACTGGTTAAATACCCATATCCCTACTGAGTTTGACAATACCCAAACTGTCATTCCTGGATCCGTGCAGACGAAACCCCCTAGCGCTGAACTCAAGCCGGGGCAAATGGACCAAGACTCTCTCCCCCCCTACGATGTTTTGGACGATATCCTCTATCGTTATGTGGATGCCCACCAATCTGGGTCGCAAATCATTGATGCCGGACATCCACCTGAGGTTGTGGA
>CALDHF010000016.1 GCA_937941595.1 uncultured Acaryochloris sp.
AGTCCACCTACTAGATGGACTGCCTCCACACTCGTTGCTAGGGCCTGATCGTGGATGGCTAAAACAGCGATGTCTCCCACACAAGCCTGCATCGTTTTGAGTAAGGATAGGCCCGATACTATGGTGCGATCGCACACCGCATCCATATTCCACGCAAACTCATCCGCCTCCAAAAACCGATACCAACCGCCTTGAGGATCTTGAGGATTTAAGCACGTAAAATCCGCCGAAACCTTTGCTAATTGACGGTCCGAGTAGTGATGGGTTGCTGCCGCCATCAGGTCCTGAACAACCTCTGACTGCTGGGCATAGGCTAGCAGTGCTGCTGGTACATCGGAGAGTTCTGTGGACCATTGAAACGTCGTTTGAAAGCCATCCCCTTCATTGGCACGGTAGGTAATATCAAACCCTTGCGCAATCAACTGATCAACAAACGCTGTAAATGATGTGGGCACAACCTTGATCAGATTTAGCAACGCTGCTTCCGAACAGCGATTTGGGGCGACCGTTGATGCTATGGCTGGGGCATTTTTACCCACAACTAAAAGGGTTGGATTGTCTTGGACCTCCGCCACAACTTCGGCTTCAAACCGCTCACAGAAATTCTGCAAGGTCTCTAACGGATATTTAAACTCTCCCACAAAGGCCACAACGGCTCCCCAGAGCGGTACCGATTGATAGGGAAGCCCGCCTGCGTCTAGAGAAATCGAATCGGCATCACTGGCTGCTGGTTCAAAGGACATCCGAGTTGGTTTTATCATGGTTTACAAGAGCACAATCAAGGTATGCCCACATCTGCAACGGGTGGGGTTCAGTACCCTACCCATGCATCCGTCAACCGATTGACTCACCTTACTGTAGACGACAACCCCAAGATTTTGAAGAACACCCTGCATCAAGCCCTTTGGCAGCTTTGTGTAAAAGGATTCGTGCGGATCCTGATCGGTGCTGACAATCAAACCCAATACGATACCTATGATTGGGACGCGGGCTGCCATGCTCTTCGCAATCCAGAGGTGACCTATCCACAGTATTACTGCACTCCCAACTTTCATGGTGTGGACGGGGGCTATCTCTGCAAAGAAGCTGCCGTCACCTATGATGCCGTCACGGCCTTGGCCTCACCCCCTAATGAAACCCGTCTCCGACGGCAAGTGCTGACATCTATTCAGGGCCAACCCCAACGAATCCTTGATTTAGGCTGTGGGACAGGTTCCATGACCTTGATGCTCAAGACCGCTTATCCCCAAGCTGAAGTTGTGGGCTTAGATTTGTCCCCTCATATGCTGTGTCAGGCTCAGCACAAAAGCCAGCAAGCCAATCTCGACATCCATTGGCTGCATGGCTTGGCTGAAAATACGGGTCTGGCTCCGAATAGTTTTGACGTGATCACCCTTTGCATGGTGTTTCATGAAATGCCCCCCCGCATCTCCAAATTGGTCTTGCAAGAATGCCAGCGGTTGGTTAAGCCCGGTGGCCAAGTCATTATTCTAGATGGCAATCAAAACCGTCTGCGCCATGCCGACTGGTTAATCAAACTGTTTAGAGAACCCTATGCCACCATCTACGCTACCGAGAATGTGCAAGAGTGGATGGAAGCAGCGCACTTGAATACTGCTCCTACGCAATACTTGGGCTGGATTCATCAAATCACTACAGGTGTTAAACCTAAGCATGAATTGAGCTCACACTAGATGAATACAAAGGTTAGTCACCCAGAAAACTAACAAAACCCACTACATCAGGAATAACAATAAATATCTCAGAAGCCATCTCATATCCCAAACAGCATGTAAATTACAACAGCGTTGAACGTATACTGAATAGGTCAAATAAGTCTTTCTACGATGAAATGTTTAGCACATATTTGATAGTGAGACGCCCTCGCCTATCTCTCGGTCGCCAGTGTAAAGCCAAATAGCTCCTATTGATGAGTAATTCAGAACAAAAACCAGAACAAAAGCCAGACGTTAAGGTTGCCGAAGAGGTTGTCCAGGAGCGTGTCGACGAAGCCAAAACAATTGCTCGGAAAGAAGAGGTTCTGGAGATCTACGAAGATCTCTTAAAAACGATTTGGGACCGAATTATGCCGACCTTGGGGCGGGTAACGGTCAGCGCCATTATGGAACGGGCGCTGGTGCTAACGGCGGAGAAATATCCGCTGATTCATCATTTAGAAGTTGGGGCTGAGGGGGTCTCTTTTGATGTCTTGCGTCAGCGTCTGGGAGAAGAAGAAAAGTTTGCCCTCCGAGATGCACTGAAAGAATTAGTGGCAAACTTAATTGATATTTTGGCCATGTTGACGGGAGATATTTTGGTTCGGCAGCTCTTGAAAGAAATTGAGGGGAGAAAGCTCATATGACATCCCCGCGCGCGCGCAAGGCCTTAGGGAAGTTACCGACTAATATTCCTGGTCTGGACTCGGTCTTGTCTGGTGGCATCCCAGAATTATCCATCAATATCATTACCGGGCCACCCGGAGCCGGGAAAACCATCTTTACCCAGCAACTGCTTTACAGCAATGCCAGTCCAGATCGCAAAGCCCTGTACCTAGTTACTCTCTCGGAACCCTCCGTCAAGTTATTGCATTACTTACAGCGCTTTAGCTTTTTTGATGCGGAAAAGGTGGGCAAGGACGTTAACTATCTGGATATCGGTGAGGTGATCCGAGAAAAAGGTCTCGAAGATGCCATCGCAGTCATTATCAAGCATGTCCAGGAGCACAAACCCTCTCTGGTAGCCATTGATAGCTTCAAGGCCATTCATGACATGGCCAAAGATCCGGTGGAGGTGCGCAAATTTGGCTATGACCTTTCTGTGCAATTAACCACCTGGGGGGTGACGGCGTTTCTGATTGGGGAGTATACCCCCGAAGAAATTGAGCGGGAACCCATCTTTGCGATCGCAGATGGTATCATCCAACTCCACAATCAGCACCACGGCCTCCACTACCAGCGCTACGTCAATATCTCCAAGCTCAGAGGTGAGAAATATTCAACCGGGCTGCATCCCTTTAACATTAGCGATCAGGGCTTAAAGGTCTACCCCCGTATTAAAACCTTTGAAGATGCCGGGAACGTGGTTATTGATGGCGATCATCGCGTTTCGACTGGTGTGTCTGAACTCGATTCGATGCTAGAAGGTGGAGTCCCTCAAGGCTCAGCCACGATGGTGGCAGGGGGCGCGGGTACGGGTAAAACCCTCCTGGGGCTGCATTTGATTACCGCCGGGGTCGCGGTTGGGGAACCCGGTGTGATCGTCACCTTTCAAGAGAACCCCAATCAGCTACGGTCTATTGCCCGCTCCTTTGGCTGGGATCTAGAGGCCATGGAAAAAGAAGGGCTGCTGGTCCATCTGTACAGCTCTCCGGTAGAACTCCAGCCCGATATTCATGCTGATCGGGTAAAAGAGGCGGTTGAGAAAGTGGGGGCCAAACGGGTTCTCCTCGACTCCCTCAAGGATATTGAGATTGCCACCCCAGATAAGGTCCGCTTTAAGGACTATATCTATGCCTTGGTGAATCAGTTTAAGCTCCAGGGTGTCACTACTCTCCTCACCAATGAGATTCCAGAGATGTTTGGTCCCTTTCAGCTCAGTGAATATGGGGTGTCGTTTGTCGTTGATAACGTCATCCTGCTGAGATACCTGGAATTAACCGGACGCATGGGTCGGGCCTTGAGCATTATGAAAGTGCGTGGATCTCAGCACAGCAAAGAAATTCGGGCCTTTGAAATTACCAATCAAGGCATCCGCATTGATCGGATGGTCCAGGCCCATACAGGCGTGCTCACGGGCGTGCCAGTATTCAGAGAACGCAGTCAGGATTTGCTGCACCTACCGATTAAAGCCCGCTATGTAATTGAAGCGTTGCAGGAAACGGGACTCACTGAGATGGAAAAACTGTCTGAACTCACGGGACTAGCCCCAGCCGATCTGCAAGTTGAGCTAGAGGCCTTAAAAGAGCAAGGGATGGTGATCGTGGTCCCGGATGGAGATCGAATCACCTATAAAACGACGCTGTAGCGCCTATGTCGGATATCAAGCTACTTCCTACCTATGTGCCCAACCTGGATGCGGTTTTGGGGGGCGGGATTCCCATCTATTCCCTCAATATCGTTGCCGGTTCTCCTGGAAGTGGCAAAACGATTCTGGTTCAGCAGATTTTATTTAGCCATATCCAGCGCCATCAGGGTGCTAAAGCCCTATATTTAAGTACCCTGTCTGAACCCTCCATGAAAGTGGTGCGCTATATGCAGTACTTTCAGTTTTTTGATGCCAAAGCCTTTGGAGAGCGGGTCATCTATCAAGACCTCGGCACCTTTTTGATTGAGCATCCTCTGCCTGAAGTCGCTGATTACATCATGGCTCTGGTCACTGAGTATCAGGCTGAGATTCTAGTGATTGACTCTTTCAAAGCGATTAATGATTTGGCAACCCATGCCGGAGACTTTCGTCGCTTTTGTTTTGATCTATCCATTCGGCTGGCGAGTTCTCGCTGCACTACTTTTCTGGTCAATGAGTGCGATAGCAATGCCATTACCCAAAGTACTGAATTTGCGATCGCAGACGGTATCTTCTACCTCTCCATTTCGGAACAATCCGGCACCCCCAGCCGC